>CAJUQM010000023.1 GCA_910588005.1 uncultured Oscillibacter sp. | reverse complement strand
GCAGGCTCTCGATATACTCCTTCGCGCTCTTTATCGCCATTTTTCTTCCTCCTAAATTTAATGGGGGTTGTTTCAGATTCCTTCCGGAGGGACGCAGCCCGTCCGGAACACCTCTGCCCGCGCCATTGGACGCGGCGGAGCGTCTAAGGGAAACGCAGTCTCCCCCAGACTGGTTTTAGTCGTTTGCAAGGCCCATCAGTTCATCCCGGAAAATCCGCTCGTCCATAAGCTTTAGGTCTTCAGCGATCTTCGGCATAAACTCCATCTGATCCAGCACCTGGGTCTGCAGATCAATGCCAGGCGCAATCTCAATCAGGGTCACGCCCTCGGGCCGCAGCTCAAACACCGCCCGCTCGGTGACGTAAAGCACCGGCTGGTGGACCTTGTTGGCGTACACGCCGGAGAATGTGATGTGCTCCACCTGATTGACAAACTTCTTCTTGGCACCCTCCTGGGTGATCACCAGCTTGCCGTCCCGGCACTCGGTTTTCAGGCCCTTAGCGGTGAAGGTGCCGCAGTAAACCACCTTTTTGGCGTTTTGAGTGATGTCGATAAAGCCGCCTGCGCCTGCAAGGCGCGTGCCGAATTTGGACACGTTCAGATCGCCGTTGGGCGCTGTCTCCGCCAGACCCAGGAACGCCACGTCCAAACCGCCGCCCTGGTAGAAGTCAAACTGGACGTTGTGGTCCAGAATCGCCATGGAGTTGGCCGCCGCTCCGAACTGGGTGCCGCCGTAAGGCACGCCGGCGATAGAGCCGGCCTCCACGGTGAGGGTGAGCTTATCGGAGATCCCCTCCTCCGCCGCCACGTTGGCGATCTTCTCCGGCGCGCCGGTGCCAAGATTGACGATGGCGTCCTGGGGCAGCTCCATGGCGGCCCGGCGGGCCAGGATCTTTTTGGCGTCCAGAGGAATGGGGGGGATGGCGTCCACAGGGATGCGGTACTCGCCGGTCAGCGCCCCGTCATAGGGCGTGCCCAGGCACTGCATGTTGTCCTCGGCGGACCCCATCACGATCGCGTCCACATAAATGCCGGGAATCTTCACCAGCTTGGGATCCAAGGACCCGCCCTGGACGATCTTCTCCACCTGAACGATGACCTTACCGCCGGAATTCTTGGTAGCCTGAGCCTGGGCGGTAACGTCCAGAGGGCCGATCTCTCTATGTACGGTGCAGTTGCCGTACTCGTCGGCGTAGCTGCCCCGGAGGAAGCAGACATTGATGGGGAAGCCCTTGTAGAGCAGGCGCTCCTCGCCCTCGATCTCGATGAGCTTCACCAGGTCCTCTTTCGTGTAGTCGTTCAGCTTGCCGCCGCCGTTGCGGGGGTCGGCAAAGGTGTAGAGGCCCACGTGGGTGATGGTGCCGATGTTGTGGGCCGCAATATCCCGGTACATGTGGGTAATCACGCCCTGGGGCAGGTTGTAGGCCTCAATCTTATTAGCCAGCGCCAGGTCGCCCAGACGGGGGGCACGGTCCCAGTGGCCGCCCACCACCCGCTTGACCATGCCCTCATGGCCGTAGTGGTCGCCGCCGGTGCCGTCCCGGTGGCCCTGGCCCGCGGCAAAGAACAGTGTCAGGTCCCTGGGGTGTCCCGTCTCCAAAAAGCGCTTTTCCAGCGCGATGGACAGCGCCTCAGGGCAGGCGCAGCTGACAAAGCCGCCGGTGGAAATGGTGTCGCCGTCATTGACCATCAAGGCCGCTTCCTCAGCGGAGATCACGCGAACTTTCTTCATGGTTTTCCACTCCTCAGATTGATTACGAATGATTGTCTCTTTCTCTTCGATTCTCTGCCGGTCCGCTTATTTATTCTGGAAATGCTTTTCCTTGCGCTTTTCCAGGAAGGCGCCCATGCCCTCTTTCTGGTCCTCGGTGGCAAAGCACATGGCGAACAGCTCGTTCTCCAGGGCAATGCCGTCGTCAATGTCCATCTGGAGTCCGCGGTCAATGCAGGCCTTGGAGTACTTCACGGCGATGGGGGCGTTGACGGCGAAGGACTTGGCCATGGCCACGGCGGCGTCCATCAACTGCTCCAGGGGATAGACCTCGTTCACCAGGCCGATGGCCTTGGCCTCGGCCGCATCAATGACCTTGCCGGAGAAGATCAGCTCCTTGGCTTTCGCAACGCCCACGCGGCGGGGCAGACGCTGGGTGCCGGAGAAACCGGGGGTAATGCCCAGGCCCACCTCGGGCTGGCCGAACTTGGCGCCGCCCTTGCCCTCGGCGTTGGGTCCGGCGGCCAGAATAATATCGCAGCTCATGGCGATCTCGCAGCCGCCGCCCAGGGCAAAGCCGTTTACCGCGGCGATGGTGGGGATCTCCAGCTTCTCAATGCGGCGGAACAAGGCGCTGCCCCGCTGGCCCCACTTGCGGCCCTGAGCCACGTCCATGGGCTTTTGCTCGCCGATATCCGCGCCGGCCACAAAGGAACGGCCCTCTCCCGTGAGAATAAAAGCCCGCAGTTCCGTGTCTTTCTCCACCTCGGAGATCAGCTGCTCCAAATCGCTGACCACTGTGGAATTGAGGGCATTCAGCGCCTCGGGACGGTTAATGGTGGCGATGCCGATGTTGTCTCGCTTCTCATAACGAACGGTCTGGTACATAGTTTGTTCCTCCTTAAAATTTTGCAGACCTCAGCGCCGTGTTTACCGCGCCTTTCCTCTAGCCTCAATATTAGCAACTTACATGCCAATTTTCAAGGTCATTTTGCTGGAAGTCACCGGTGATTTTCTGGCTATATTGCACCAAACCATTTCTATCGTCCATCGGTCTGCCGTAAGTTTTCCGGCTCCGCCCCACAGAGTATTCACTTTTGAATAATCCACTCTGAACGCAAAACGCCGGCGCTCTCCAGCCCTTCTTGTGGAAAGATCTAATTTCCGGACGGATTTCTATCTATTCTGCCCGTCAAATTTTTGCCTCCGCCCCTTCCTATTCACTTTTGAATATGATATACTCACAAATGAATAACATCCGGCGTTCCTGCTGCCCGCCGCGAAAGGAGCTGAAAATCTTGCCCCAGTCCCCCACCCTGCCCTATTCCTTTGAGGAGGATATCAATCTCAAGGGTCTTTTCGATATCATCAGCCCGGAGAACAACCTTGTCCTGGCCGACGACATGATGCTCTCTGACGCCAGAGGCGTCATCCTCCGGGTCAGCGAGACCTATGAGAAAAATTTCGGCTTTGCCCACAACTCCATCGTGGGCCGGTCCGCTTTCGACCTGGAGGCGGACGGCACTTTTTCCCCCTGCATCACGGCGGACGTCATCCGCCAAAAGAGAAAAATCACCGCCACTCAGACCATCAATCACCTCCACAAAAACGTGATGACCGTTGGCATCCCCCTGTTTGACGCCGCCGGGGAGCTGAAGTACGTCATGTGCTTCAACACGGTATCCATGGAGCAGATCAACAGCATCCAGCGGAACTACCGCCGCCTTCAGGACTCCTTGCAGCAGTACTCCCAGGAGATCGCGGAGCTTCGGACCCGGTCTACCGCCACCAGCCTGGTTTTCAAAAGCGCTCCTATGCAGCGGCTGTGGACGCTGATGCAGAACACCGCCAACACCCGGGCCAACATCCTCATCACCGGTGAGACAGGCGTGGGCAAAAGCGCGGTGGCCAAGGCCATTCACGCTATGAGCAACCGGGCGGCCGGTCCTTTTATCGAAGTCAACTGCGCGGTGCTCCACGAAAACCTCATTGAATCGGAGCTCTTCGGCTATGAGAAGGGGGCCTTTACCGGGGCGGCCTCCTCCGGCAAGATCGGCAAGATCGAGCTGGCCAACCACGGCACGCTCTTTCTGGATGAAATCGGCGAGCTGCCTCCCCACATCCAGTCCAAGCTCCTGCAGCTCATCCAGGAAAAAACCATTGAACGGCTCTCCGGCACCAGAAAGATCGAGCTGGACTTCCGGCTGCTGGTGGCAACCAACCGGGATTTGGAGGATGCGGTGCGGCGGGGCCTGTTCCGCTCCGACCTCTTTTACCGCCTCAATGTCATCCGCATCCACATTCCGCCTCTGCGGCGGCGGCAGGAAGACATACTGCCCCTGGCGCACCAGTTCTTGTCCCGGTTCAGCGAGGAATATGGCAAAGTCCTGTCCCTCAGCCCCCGGTTTATGTCCTTCCTGGAGCAGTACAGCTGGCCCGGCAATGTGCGCCAGCTGGAAAACCTCATGGAACGCATGGCCATCACCGTGCAGGACCCGGTGATCGATGTGATCCATCTGCCGCCGGAGTACGCCGGGGAGACGATCCCCCACGTTCCCCTGCCGGCGCAGACCGGCACCCTGCCGGAGCGGATGGACGCCTATGAGGGGCAGATCATTCGGGAGTCCTACAGCCGCTGCGGCACCACTGTGGCCGTGGCAAGGGAGCTGGGGATCTCCCAGGCCACCGCAGCCCGGAAAATCGCAAAATACACCGGAAAGGGGTCCCGTCCATGAGTCTCATCACGCTAAAAGCGGAACTGCGGCAGCAGTTAAAGCTCTCACCCCAGCTGCTGCAATCTATGGAGATTCTGCAAATGAACTCCCAGGAGCTGTTGGAGTATCTGGGACGGCTCACTGAGGAAAATCCCCTCCTGGAACAGGAGGACGCCCACGCCCTCCGCAGCGCTTACGAGGAGCTGCGCCAAAGGGCCAGCTGGATCGACGGCGGCGTGTACGGCGCCACGTTCACCCACGGAGAGGGCGGGGCGCCGGAGCGGGGAACCGTGGACCGGAACCTGGAGAGTCTGACCGTCTTTTTGCGCGACCAGCTGGAGCGGAAGCGGTTGCCGCGGCCCCTGCTGGCCCTGTCCAAATATATGGCCGAGCTGGTGGACGAGGATGGGTATCTGGACGCCGGAGATCTGGAGAGCCTGCGGGAGCTGAATCTGCCGGAGGCCTTGATCGGGCAGGCCCTGGAGGTCCTTCAATCCCTTGACCCTGCAGGCGTAGGGGCCAGAGACCTCTCCGAATGCCTGCTGCTCCAGCTGGCCCGGAGGAAAAACGTCCCCCCGGCGGCCATGGACATCGCCGCCCGGTTTTTGCCGGAGCTGGGAAGAAAGCACTACGGTCCCATCGCCCGGGAACTGGGGCTGTCCGCGGCGGAGATCCAGGCCGCGGAACAGATCATCACCTCGCTGGATCCCCACCCCGGCCGGGCCTTTCAGCCGGTGGAACCGGCAGCCTATGTGCGCCCTGACGTGTTCATTGTAGAGCTGGAGGGAGAGTTGACCGCTGTCCTCAACGAATACTATCTGCCAAAAATCTCCATCAGCTCCTACTACACCCGGCTTCTGAAGGATTCCGACGAGAAGGAGACCCGGGATTACCTCCGCGAAAAGATGCAGCAGGCCAAATGGCTTCTGGGCAGCCTGGACCGCCGGGGCAGCACACTGCGCCGCTGCGCCGCCGCCATTTTGGACGCTCAGCGCCCCTTCTTCGCCGGGGAGACCGGGGAACTGGCTCCTATGAGCCTGCTGTCCCTGTCGGAATCGCTGGCCCTGCACCCCTCCACCATCTCCCGGGCCACCCGGGACAAGTATCTCCAGTGCCGCCAGGGCACCTATCCCCTGCGGTATTTTTTCAGCCGGGCCATCGGGGAACAGGGTCCCTCCCGGCAGGCGGTAAAGCAAAGGCTTCTGACCCTGGTGCGGGGGGAGGACCCCCGCCGGCCCCTCAGCGACCAGCGGTTGTGTGAGCTTCTGGCGGAGGAGGGAATTCAAGTGGCCCGCCGCACCGTGGCAAAATACCGCATGGAACTGCGCCTGCCCTCCTCCACGGCCCGAAAGCGTTAACCCAAGCCGCTTAAAATAGAATAAAAATATATAAAAGCCCCCGGCGGAATATGGAATTCATATTCCGCCGGGGGACTTGCCGCTATGCCTCCGGCGCTTCCGCCGGGAGATTATTCAGGTCGCTGATGCACAGTTGGGTTGCGCCGAACAGCCCCGCCAGCCTGGCCCGGGCCTCGATGCCTCTGCCGTCCAGATACCAGGCCACCGCCTCCATATCATTTTGAGAAGAGGTGAGATACGAGCAGCCGTACCGGCCGGAATAGTAGCTCTTCGCCCCGTCCACCGCCAGCAATTCCTCAACCTCCGCTCTGGACAGCACCCCCTTCTCCTTTCCATTCAGATACAGAACGCCGCCGGTGCTGACCATCAGAGCCAATTTATCCCTGTCCACTATGCCGGACAGCTCTCCAAAGACGTAATACGCCTCCTCCAGAGGCTCCACAGGGGCGGTGGGGAATGTACCGGAAAAACCTTTGTAAGAGGCTACCCGCAGAACCAAACAGTCCACATTCTCCCCGATCAACCCGTAATCATAGCCCTCGTAAACCGTGCCGTCCCAGGCAGGCGCGTCGGCCACCACATAGAGGGGCTTGCCGCCTAAAGCGGTCTTTAACTTGCCCATCAGGCGGGTCATGGCGTCCTCCTGGCCCAGTCTCAGCTTTTCCAGGTCCAGCATCAGCCCGTCATAGCCGCCGCTTTCCACGGCCTCCGCCAGCACCTGCACGGTCTCGCCGGTATCGCCGGTCAGGGCGGTGGGACCTCCCACCGTATGTAAAAAGGCCTTGGCCCCCGCCTGGCGGATGGTGTTTTGGATCTCCGCGGCCCGTCCCTGCTCCATGGTGAGCGCCACGGCGGGACTGCCGGTGCACATCAGCTTGCCGGCGGCTACCGCCACCACGTCGTAGCCGGTCAAATCCGGAAGTCCCTCTGTAGAATCCGTAATACCAATCTTCCGGGCGGCAGGGGCGTGAAGCTTGTCATAGAGATTCATGAGGATCACAGCCACATCCTCCCGGGCGGCGGGCTTGCTGGGAGAGAACGCAGTGCGGGAGGCCCCGCTGACCAGGCCGAAGTCATAGGCCATGGCAATGTATCCGGGATTGGTCCGCACATCCCGGAATGGCGTGGCCAGGTCCTGCGCCAGCGCGGCGATGGTCTCATACCCCAAGGCCCGCACCAGCAGCACCGCCAGCTCCTCCCGGGTGATGGCATCGCCTGGCCGGAAGGTATCGCTCTGGCTGGTCAGTGCGCCGCAGGCCACCGCCGCCTCCACCGCGCCATAGCACCAGGCGTCGGCAGGCACATCGGAATAGGTGGGCTTCAGCGGCCTGACACTGGTATCCCAGCCAAAAAAACGGCTGGCCGCCACCACAAAGGCAGCCCGGGTAATGGAGTGGCCCACGCCAAACCGGGTGCTGCTCTCTCCCTGGAAAAAGCCCAGCTCCACGCAGCGCTGGATAGACTCCGCCGCGGGATGGGAAGCCGGCACGTCCTGAAAACGGACCGCGGCAGAGGCGGAAGGCCCGGCCCCCGCCAGCAGGGCACATAAAATCAGGCAGCTGATAACGCGTTGCATTCGTTGCTTCATAGCCGTCTAGACTCCTTTACGAAGACAAAATATAGAGTATTATATCAAACGCTTCCAAATTCGTCAAATCCCAAGATATATGCCCCCTAGTCCCCGGTGTTGTTGGCCGGCGTCCCCGCCCTCATGGCGAAAGTCCTTGAGAATCGCTCTATCGTCCAATACAATTGTAAATACAATGGAGGTGCGTTTCCGATTGCTCATCCAACGCCGATGTCTACAGCAGCTGTTCTATTTTTTCGTGCCATAGCGCCATTTGCAAAAGGAAGCGTCCGCCTAATTCATGTCCGTCATCAAACACACGGATCAGGAAACCCGCAGGGAAGCATACGGAAAAGCGTTCTCAAAAGGGCTGCTTGTACTTGCTCCCTCATTGATTTTCAGTGGGATGACCGCCTGCTTGGGGACAGCCGCTCCCATTGCGATCATCTCAAATTTCGTCCTATTTTTTGGAATCATTCCCGGATTCATCACTATGGCAAGGGCACAAAAAAACTTAACAGCGGGTCCCAGGGTGCCTGCCAGCCCGCAATTCATCAGGCCGCCTGTACGGAGCGGCGGCCTATGTGTGTATTCCGGCAAGGGATTTTAGGTACATATGCGAGCGGCGCAAAAGACAAGCTGGTTCGTGCGCCCTGTAAAATCCACATTTGCCGCCGCCGGCGCTTGACAATCGCGAGAAAATTTCTTATCATTTTGCATATTAACTTTCAGGGGGGAGCTTTTGTGCGGGCCACCATCAAGATGATTGCGGAGCGGGCGGGGGTTTCCATCGGCACGGTGGACCGGGTGCTTCACAACCGCCCTTATGTCAAAGCAGAGGTGCGGGAGCGGGTCCTGGCGGTGATGGCGGAACTGGACTACCGTCCCAACCGCATGGCCAGCGCCCTGGCCACCAGCGGTACGGCACGGCATCTGGCTGTGATTCAGCCGGAGTGGGGTCCCTACATTCAAGACGCCATGGCCGACGGTGTAAGCCGCTTTATGGAGGAGCGGCGGGACTACAACGTCTCGGTGGAGGTGCTGTGCTACCCCCACGGGGATACGGAGGGCTGCCTCCGCCTCTTGGAGCAGGTGGGCCGGGAGCAGGTCCACGGCGTGGCCCTGTGCGGCTCCGACTGCGGGGAGATCCACAGCCGGCTGGAGGAGCTGTCCAGCCTCCGGATTCCCGTTGTGACCTTTAACTCCGACATTCCCCAGGCTCCCCGGCTGTGCTACGTCGGAGAAGACGCCCACCACGCCGGAAGAGTGGCCGGAGAGATCGCCTCCAAGTTCCTCCGCCCCGGAGACAAGGTGCTGCTGGCCTACTCCGGTCTGGAGTATGTGGGGCATAAGGGCCGGGCCGACGGCTTCTTTCAGCGGCTGGAGGAGCGGGGGGTTCCCCGGGAGAGCTTCCTGGTCGCCGCCACCCACGACGACTATGAAAAAACCCTGGAGGCCGTGACCTGCGCTCTGGCGGCAGAACCGGATCTGCGCTATATCTATATGGCCACGCAAAGCGTCCCCGGCTGTGTGGAGGCGCTGCGCCGGGCAGGCCGCACCGGCCAAGTCCGGGTGCTGGCCCATGACAACAGCCCGGAAATCCGCCGTTTTTTGAAAGAGGGCCTGGTGGACTTCTCCATCGATCAAAATCTGCCCTATCAGAGCTACCAGGCGCTCTCCATCCTCTTCGGCACCGTGATGGAGCGCCGCGAACCGGAGCGGGACTGTTATTATCCCTCCAGCGCCATCCTCAACGCGGAGACTGCGGAATAACCGACAGACCCGCCGGAAAACATCCGGCGGGTCTGCTTTTTTCCAATTTTGTGTCTTTGCGAAGTTTTGACGGTTGCTTATTTCGGACAAAACTGCTATACTGGTATATCAAATTATAATTGATATGTTTTCCGCAAAAGGAGCATTTCCATGAACAATAAAAAACTCTCCCGCCTGCTGGAACCCAATCTAAAGCTGTACTTCCTCTGTATGGCCCTGTTCTGCCTGCTGGCCCTGGCGGTGAATCCCCTGCTGGCCCTGGCGGAGGCCTGCGTCACAACAGCGCTGTATGCGTACTTCTCCCAGGTGAACAAAAAGCGCCGCCAGGGAATCCTGCAATACATCGACAATGTCACCGGCAGCGTGGACACCGCCAGCAAATCCACCCTCATTCACTCCCCCCTGCCCACAATGGTCTTTCGCCCGGACACCGGGGAGGTCATTTGGAGCAACGAGGACTTCCTCCAGCTGGCCGGGGTACGGGAACACCTCTTTGAGATGCGGGTGGAGGACGCGGTGCCGGACTGCCCCGTCCAATGGCTGCTGGAGGGGAAGCAGGAATGTCCGGACCGCGTCGTGATGAACGGCCGCCGCTTCCGGGTCTACGGCAGCCTGGTGCGGGCCAAAAGCCGCAGCGGAGAGCAGAACCTGGTCGCCACTACCTACTGGGTGGACGTCACCGAGTCCGACGCCCTGCGGGAGACCTACGCTGCCACCCGGCCCGTGCTGGCCCTTTTGATGGTGGACAACTACGAGGATCTGATGAAGGCCTGCGCCGATACCCAGCGCAGCGGCGTTTTGGCCCAAATCGATGAGAAGCTGGGCCAGTGGGCGGCGGGCAGCGACGGGATCTTGCTGAAAACCGAGCGGGACCGCTACCTCTTCCTCTTTGAAGACCGGCACTATGAGCATTTTGTGGAGGAGAAATTCTCCGTTCTGGATGCCATTCGGGATATCAAAGTAACCGAGGGCGTCCATCCCACGATGTCCATCGGCGTCGGCAAGGACGCCGCCACACTGTCGGAGGTGCTGAAAAACGCCAACCTCTCTTTGGAGATGGCCCTCAGCCGGGGCGGCGACCAGGCGGTCGTCCGCGGCAAGGTGGATTTCGCCTTCTACGGCGGCCGGGCCAAGGCCACGGAAAAGCGCACCAAGGTCAAGTCCCGGGTGATGGCCAACGCCCTCAGCGAGCTGATGGCGGATGCGGGCCAGATCTACGTCATGGGCCACAGCTATGCGGATATGGACGCCGTGGGCGCGGCAGTGGGCATTTGCTGCGCCGCCCGAAAACGGGGCAAGCAGGCCCAGATTATCATGGACCTGGAGCACAACGCCTCAGAATCGCTGCTGAGCCGGGTCCGGAGCATGCCGGAGTATGCGGGCGTCTTTATCTCCGGCGCAGAGGCCTTTTTGAAAATGCAGCCCGGTGCCCTTCTGGTGGTGGTGGACACCAACCGCCCGGAGCTGGTGGACAGCCCCCAGGTGCTGGACGCCTGCAACCATGTGGCGGTCATCGACCACCACCGCCGGGCAGCCACATATATTGAAAACGCCGCTTTCAGTTTCCACGAACCCTATGCCTCCTCCGCCTCGGAACTGGTGACGGAGCTTTTGCAGTACTTGATCGAACCCGCCGACCTGATGCGGGGGGAGGCGGAGGCCCTGCTGGCGGGCATTGTGCTGGACACCAAACATTTCACTCTCCGCACCGGGGGCCGGACCTTTGAGGCGGCGGCGTTCCTGCGCCGGGCCGGGGCCGACACGGCGGACGTCCAGCGGCTGTTCCAAAACGACTTGAACGACATGGTCTCCCGGTACGACATCGTCCGCCGGGCAGAGCTGTACCGGGGGGACATCGCCATCTCTGTGGTTCCCCAGGAGGGGATCGACCGGGTGGCGGCGGCCCAGGCCGCTGACGAGCTGCTGACTCTCAAGGGGGTCAAGGCCTCCTTTGTGCTCTACCGCAACGGGGACAACGTGCTCATGTCCGCCCGTTCCCTGGGGGAGGTCAATGTCCAGGTAATCCTGGAGACCCTGGGCGGCGGCGGCAACTCCACCACCGCCGGCGGCTGCGTGGAAAACGGCGATCCCCTGGACGTGCGGAGCAGGCTGGTGGCGGCCATCGACGCCTATTTTGAGAAATAGGGAAAGGAAATCTGCCATGAAACACTTTTTTCAGATATTTTTGATCTGTCTCATCATCATAGAAGTGTTTTTCTTCTTTGGCGGTGGGCTGCTCTTTGACCTTTCTCGCCACTACTACGGTGCGGGCGCGGCCATCGCGTTTTTCATTACCATCCCCATCCTGATCTTCACGGAGCAGAATGGCAGAATTGCAGCACTTGAAAAGCGCATTCAGAAGCTGGAGGACCGAGAGCTTGAGCACGGCGAGCCGTGAGAGGCGTTGTCATAAGGTATTGATTGAAAACAATGAAAGATTCAAGACATAAGGAGAAATAACCGATGAAAGTAATTTTACAGCAGGACGTGAAGGGCCAGGGCAAGAAGGGGCAGATGGTGGAGGTCTCCGAGGGCTACGCCCGGAATTTCCTCCTGCCCCGGAAGATGGCCATCCCCGCCACGGCGGACGCCATCAACACCATGAACCTCAAGGAGAAGGCCCGCAAGGCCGAGGAAGCCCGCCTGAAAGCCGAGGCAGAGGACATTGCCGAAAAGCTGAAGGAGTGCCAGGTAAAGCTCACCGCCAAGGCCGGCGCGGGCGGCAAGCTCTTCGGCGCCGTCACCACCAAGGAGATCTCCGAGGGGCTTCAAAAGCAGTACGGCATCGACGTGCCCAAGCAGAAATTGGTGCTGGAGGACCCCATCAAGGCCTTTGGCAGCTATCAGGTAAAAGCCAAACTGGGTTTCGAGGTCAGCGGCACCGTCTACGTGTCGGTGTTTGAGGAGAAGTAGGGGCCGTCCCCCTGGGCGGCCCGCTTCCCAATGGCCGGCAGGCCCCGAACCCTAGAGTCTGTTTTAAAACCGGCGGAATGCCGGATTGGAACAGATTTTTCTGTCGGGCAAGGCGATTTGACGCAGGAATCCTGGCGGATTTCAAGTCAAATCAACGCGGTCCCGGCGGAAAAAGGCGCTCTAAGACGGTGTTTTGATGGTTTTAAAGCAGACTCTAGGTTTCCAATTCAAAAAGGGTGGTGTTTTCCCTTGGCAAACGAGGACCTTCTTCTGCGCCAGATGCCCCACAGCTTAGAGGGCGAGCAGGCGGTGCTGGGTTCCATGCTCATCGATGCCGACTGCGTCAAGGACGTGATGGATAAGCTCCGACCCGCCGATTTTTACCTGCGGCAGAACCGGGAGATTTTTGAGACCATCTACTCCATGTTCACCTACGCCAAGCCCATTGACGGCATCACCGTCTGTGACGAGATGCAAAAGGCCGGCACCTATGATGACCAGACCACACGCCCGTATCTCGCCCAACTGATGGAAATCACCCCCACCAGCGCCAATGTGATGGAGTACGTCTCCATCGTCCGGGACAAGGCGCTGCTGCGGGGCGTGGCCCAGGCCGCGGCGGAAATCACCGCCCTGGTGCAGGAGGGCGTGGGCGGAGCGGCGGAAATTTTAGAGGCCGCAGAACAGAAGGTCTACGCCGTCCGCCGCGGGCAGTCCGCCCAGGACATGGTGCCCTTGCGCCAAGTTCTGCCGGAGGTGCTGGACCGCCTCAGCGAGATGGGAGAGAGTGAAAATCACCTCCCGGGCCTCTCCACGGGCCTTTCCGCCATCGACCAGAAGATCACCGGCCTGAACAAGTCCGACCTGATCCTGCTGGCCGCGCGGCCCGGCATGGGTAAGACCTCTCTGGCGCTGAACCTGGCGCTGAATGTGGCCAAGGGCACTCAGAAAACCGTGGCCCTCTTCTCCCTGGAAATGTCCCGGGAGCAGCTGGCCTCCCGGCTCCTCAGCTCCGAGGCCCTGGTAGAGAACAACCGCCTGAAAACCGGCTATCTGCGGGAGACAGACTGGGAGAAGATCGCAGGGGCCGCTATGATTTTAAACAAAGTGGATATCCGTATTGACGACAACCCCATGCTGTCCGTGGCGGACATGAACGCCAAATGCCGCCGGCTGGACAATTTGGGGCTGGTGGTCATCGACTATCTGCAGTTGATGACCTCCGCCGGAGGCCAGAACCGGGGCGGGGAGAACCGCCAGCAGGTGGTCTCCGACATGTCGCGGATGCTGAAGATCATGGCCAAGGAGCTGAACGTGCCGGTGATCTGCCTCAGCCAGCTCTCCCGCGCCAATGAAAAGCGGGACGACAAGCGGCCTATGCTCTCTGACCTGCGGGAGTCCGGCGCCATTGAGCAGGACGCGGATATCGTGCTGTTTTTGTACCGGGACGACTACTACAACGAGGATTCGGAAAAGCACAACATCGCCGAGTGCATCGTCGCCAAAAACCGCCACGGCGAGACCGGAAAGGTGGAGCTGCGGTGGATGCCGGAGTACACTCAGTTCTCCACACTGGACACCCGATATGACGGCGAGGACTGAGCTTTTGGAGCGGTGCCCCCCCCAGTTCCTTCCCCAGAGGGGGCAGGCGGCGCTCTGCGCCGTGTCCGGCGGATTGGACTCCATGTGCCTTCTTTTCATGCTGGACGCATGGTGCAAAAGACAGGGCGGGCGGATCGCCGCCGCCCATTTCAACCACCAGCTGCGGGGTGCGGCGGCAGACCGGGACGAGTCCTTTGTCAGGGAGATCTGCGCCCAGTGGAACATCCCGCTGACCGTGGGACGGGGGGACGTCCAAGGTTTTGCCAAACGGGAGGGCCAGACCATAGAAGAGGCCGCCCGAACGCTGCGCTACGCGTTTTTACGCCGGACGGCGGAGGCGGAGGGAGGCCTTTGGATCTACACCGCCCACCACGCCGGCGACAACGCCGAGACGGTCCTGCTGAACCTGGTCCGGGGCACCGGACTCAAGGGTTTGGCCGGTATGGAGCGGCAGCGGGATGGGATCTGCCGTCCCCTGCTGGACGTAACCCGGGCGGAGCTGGAGGACTGTGCCGCCGCCTGGGAGATCCCCCACATTGAGGACGAGACCAATACTGACCCGGACACCGCCAGCCGGAATTTTCTGCGGCTCCGGATCATGCCCCTGCTGGAGGAGCTGAATCCCAGAGCAGCGGAACACATCAGCCGGACCGCCGGACAGCTCCGGTGCATAGACCGCACCTTAGAGGAGGACGCCGCTGCCCGTACGGCCTATGCGGAAGTCCGGAATGGCCGGGTATCCCTCTCCGCAGACGCCCTTCTCCACGCTCCGGAGGCGGTACGGCCCCGGATGCTGCTGCATATGTTTGACCTTTTGGGCGTGGGGCGGAGAGATATGGGCGCCGTCCACCTAAGCGCCATTTTAGACCTGATCTGCCGCCCCGGCAGAAAACCGGAGAGGCGGCTCAGCCTGCCCCACAGCGTCACCGCCCGATGCTGCCGGGGAGAGCTGGTTTTAGAGACCCAGCCCCAAGCTCCGGCGGAAGTCCGGCTGCTGCCGGGGCGCCCCCTTCGCTGGGGAGACTGCACGCTGGTCCTGCTGGACCGGCCGGAGGGAGAGGGACTGTCCCTCCGGCCCTCCCCCCAGGGACAGTCCTCCGCTGTCACTGTGGCCCCGGCCCCGCCTGGCGGCCGCCTGGCCCTCTCCGGAGGCCGGGGGCGGCGCAGCGTGAAGCGGCTGTGTCTGGACCGCCGCATCCCCCCGGAGGAGCGGGACCGCCTGCCTGCCATCTACGTGGAGGGAAAGCTGGCCGCCGTATGGCGGCTTGGGGTGGATGCGGAATTTCTGCCGGAGGGGAACACTGTCCGGTTCATCAAAATTATTAAAGACAGAGAGGCGGATGAAACATGAAAAGCGAGATGGAAAACGATATTCTGAAAGTCCTGATTACCGAGGAGGAACTGCAAAGGCGGATCGGTGAACTCGGCGGCGCCTTATATGAGCGGTTCCAAGGCAAGCGGCCCCTGTTCCTGGGGGTTTTGAAGGGTTCTTTTGTGTTCATGGCGGACTTGGTGCGGGCCTGTCAGCTGAGGAGCGACGTGGAGTTCATCGCCGTCAGCTCCTATGAAAACGCCACCGCCTCCTCCGGCCGGGTGAAGATCAACCACGATCTCCAGCAGGATATCACGGGCCGGGATCTAATTATTGTGGAAGATATTTTGGATTCCGGCAATACCCTTGCCTTTTTAAAGGACTACTTCCTCACCAAGGGCGCGGCTTCCATCACCATTGTTGCGCTGCTGGATAAGCCCTCCCGCCGCACCAAGGCCATTGACGCCGATTTCGCCGGCTTTGAGGTGCCAAACGAATTTGTGGTGGGCTACGGTCTCGACTACTGCCAGCACTACCGCAACATCCCCTACATCGGCGTGCTGAAACCGGAGGTCTACGCGGACTAAGGCCCGCGGTATGCAGCAGATCATCAAGTATTGAGGAGAATGCAAAATGAATTCCTGTGAGAATACCCGCCCATGCCCCTGCACCTATAGCTGCCCGCGGCACGGCAAGTGCTGCGAGTGCGTCGCCCACCACAGAGACCACGGCGAGGGAGTACCGGGCTGTTTCTTCTCTCCGGAGGGAGAGGCCACCTATGACCGGAGCATCAAGGCCCTTGCCCGGGACCACGGGCTGATTCCCTGAGACGGACCCGCCCAGGGGCAAGGCCGCTGTAAAAGCGGGTTCCCGGCAGCCCCCGCCTACTCTATCCCCAAAGGAGGGACCTGATTGACCAGACAAAACCGGATGTCCAATTTCAGCTTCGTGTTTTTGGCGCTCATTATCATGGCGTGCGCCAGCTGGCTGTGGCAGGCGGAGACCCGCTCGCCCCAATTGGACTACTCCCAGGTGCGGCAGCTCTTTATCCAGGAAAAGGTGGAGAGCTTTACCATCGACACCGGCAGCAACTTAACCCTGACCCTGCGTGAGGAGCGGGACGGCGCCAAGACGCTCCGCTACCGCCTGTATGATTTCCAGCTTTTCTTTGACGACCTAAACGGTCTGGTTCAAGAGCAGTACGCCAAGGGCGTCCTCACCCATTACGACTATCCCCCGCCGGAGACCACCAACTGGCTGGAGCTGCTGCTGCCGGGTCTGCTGGTCCTGGTGGCCGTGGGGCTGATGGGCTACCTCTTCCTCTTCCGCGTCCAGGGCGGCGGCATGGGACCGGACCGGATGGCCAAGTTTGGCACCGCCCATACCCGGTCGCTCACCGAAAAGGACAAAAAAGTCACCTTTGACGATGTGGCCGGAGCCAACGAGGAAAAGGAGGAACTCCAGGAGATTGTGGAGTTCCTGAAAGATCCCCAAAAATTCATTGCGCTGGGCGCCCGTATTCCCAAGGGCGTGCTGCTGGTGGGTCCCCCCGGCACCGGCAAAACGCTGCTGGCCAAGGCCGTGGCCGGAGAGGCCGGGGTGGGTTTTCTCTCCATCTCCGGCTCCGACTTTGTGGAGCTGTACGTGGGCGTGGGGGCGTCCCGGGTCCGGGACCTCTTTGACCAAGCCAAAAAGACCTCCCCCGCCATCGTCTTTATCGATGAGATTGACGCCGTGGGCCGCCAGCGGGGCACCGGCGTAGGCGGCGGACACGACGAGCGGGAACAGACGCTGAACCAGCTGCTGGTGGAGATGGACGGCTTTGCCGCCAATGAGGGTGTGGTCGTTCTGGCGGCCACCAACCGCGCTGACGTGCTGGATCCCGCGCTGCTGCGCCCCGGGCGGTTTGACCGGCAGATCTATGTGGGACTGCCGGATATCAAGGGCCGGGAGGATATTCTAAAGGTTCACGCCAAGGGCAAGCCCCTGGCGGAGGACGCAGACCTGCGGAAATTGGCCCAGGGCACCGCCGGATTTACCGGAGCGGACCTGGAAAACCTCGTGAACGAGGCGGCTCTGCTGGCCGCCCGGCGGGACCAGCGGTTCATCACCATGGAGGATCTGAAAGAGGCGGAGATCAAAGTCATCGCCGGACCCGAGAAGAAGAGCCGGATCATCCCCCAGCACGAGCGGGAACTGACGGCGTACCACGAGGCAGGCCACGCCGTGGTGATGCACGCCCTACCCAATCACGATCCGGTAAGCCAGATCAGCATCGTCCCCCGGGGTCGGGCCGGCGGCATGACCATCTCCCTGCCGGAGGAGGACCGCTCCTATCTCTCCAAGCGGTATATGGAGGACCAGATCGTGGCCCTGTTGGGAGGCCGGGCGGCGGAGAAGCTGTGTCTGGGGGACATCTCCACCGGCGCCAGCAACGATATCCAGCGAGCCAGCGCCATTGCCCGAAAGATGATCGCGTCCTACGGAATGAGCGAAGCGCTGGGCACCGTGGCCTTCGACTCCGGACACGACGAGGTCTTTATCGGACGCACGATGAGCCAGGGCCGCAGCTATTCCGAGGCTGTAGCCGCCCAAATTGACAACGAGGTCAAAGCCCTGATAGCCGCCTCTTATGACCGCTGCGAGTCCATCCTTCGCCAGCAGCGGGAGCAGCTGGACACCGTGGCTAAATACCTTTTGGAAAATGAGACCATGGAGCGGGACGCTTTTTTGGCCGTTTTCGGGGATGACGCCACCTCCAAAGAGTAAGCAGCATTTAAATCTCGCCGCCTGTGCACGCCGCACAGGCGGCGGATTTTTTCTGTGCTCCCCCGCCGCAAACGCCAGTGCGCAAAAAAATGCGTCCCCGTTAAGCGGTTTCATCAAAATCACGAAAACGCGTGTCTTTGTATCGTGGACACCCATTGGTCCATTTTTGCTCCACCGCCGCATTTGTCTTTTGCTCGCAGACATAAAGCCTGTATAATATGGACAACTTAAAGAACCGGCAGAAAAATCGCCCTCCTCTTTCTGTGTATTATTTATCTTGCAAAACAGATAAAAACCGCATAAAATGTTCCGTAACCTTGGAATGGACTTCCATTCCGTCAATTCAAGGAGGATGAAAAGAATGAAGAAGCGTTTTGCTCTGCTGCTGGCCGTGGCCATGGTTCTGAGCTTGGCGGCCTGCGGCGGCAATTCCGGCAACGGCAGCAGCTCTGACGGCAGCACCAACGGCGGCTCTGGCGGCGGCAAAGTCGTCAAAATCGGCGTGTTTGAACCCCAGTCCGGCGACAACGGCGCCGGCGGCAAGCAGGAGATCCTGGGCATGCAGTATGCCAACCAGGAGACTCCCACCGTGGAGATCGGCGGCGAGACCTACACCGTGGAGCTGGTCTACGCCGACAACCAGTCTTCCAATGACAAAGCGCCCTCCGCGGCCCAGACCCTGGTGTCCGGCGGCGTTTCCATCGTGCTGGGTTCCTACGGCTCCGGCGTGTCCATCGCCGCCTCCGACACCTTCGGCGACGCGGGCGTCCCCGCCATGGGCGTTACCTGCACCAATCCTCAGGTCACCGCCGGCAACAGCCACTATTTCCGCATCTGCTTCCTGGATCCCTTCCAGGGCACGGTTCTTGCCAACTTCGCCAAGGATGAGTTTGGCGCTACCAAGGCCTACTGTCTGGCCAAGCAGGGCGACGACTATTCCGTGGGTCTCTGCAATTATTTCCAAGAGGCCTTCGGCAAGGAGAACTGCGTCTACGAGACCTTCCCCGAGGGAACCTCCGACTACAGCTCCTACGTCACCAACGCCAAGAACTCCGGTGCCCAGGTCTTCTTCGCCCCTGTCTCCACTGAGGCCGCCGCGCTGATTATTGACCAGGCCGCCACCCAGTCCCTGGGCCTGCCCATACTGGCCGGCGACACTTGGGACTCCAACGTCATCACCGCTGCGGCCCAGGGCAAGGATGTGGATATCAACGTCACCACCTTCTACCAGGAAGGCGGCAACCCCACCTTTGACGAGGGCGTCAAGGCATGGATCAACAGCGATTCCACCGCCCTTGCCAACAACAACGGCAACGACATGATCGCCGCTGTCACCGCCATGGGCTATGACGCCTACTATGTGGCGCTGGAAGCTCTGAAAAAGGCGGGGGCCACCGATCCCAATTCCGTGCTGCTGGCCCTGCCCAGCGTGGAGTATGACGGCGTGTCCGGACACATCGCCTTTGACGAGGTGGGTGACGCCATCCGGGACGTGGCCTACGTTAAGCACTGCAACACCGCCACCGGCGCCTGGGAATTTGTCACCCAGCAGGGCGTGTAAGCCTTTTTCCCACACAAAACACACCGGCGGGGGCCGCCTGGCCCCCGCCGGCGCTCACATCCCAGGCCCCCACGGGGCTGTCCCGAAAGAGCGCCGCTGCCGGAGTTCTTTCGGGACAGCCCGGTTTATCCAAAACTGCTACAGAGAGGAAGAAGCCCTATGGATCTGATGAATACCGTCCTGCCGTATCTGCTCTCAGGCGTCTCAGTGGGCGGACAGTACGCTCTGATCGCCATCGGCTACACGATGGTGTACGGGATCTTGCGGTTAATCAACTTTGCCCACGGCGACGTGTTTATGGTGGCCGGACTGATGATGGTCTATCTGTCCGCTTCGCTGCCTCTGTATCTGGCGGTGCCTTTGGTGGCCGTCTTAACCGTGCTGCTGGGCTTTGCCATCGAGCGGGTGGCCTACAAGCCCCTGCGCACCGCTCCCCGGATGTCCGTCATGATCTCGGCCATCGGCGTCAGCTATCTGCTGCAGAACCTGGCCCTGTATATCACCGGCGGGCTGAACAAAAACTACCCCACAATCCCCTGGATCTCCGATCAGATCACGGTCTTCGGCGCCCCCACCAAGCGGGTCACCCTCATCACCCCGTTTTTGACCGTGGCCCTGGTGGTTATCCTGGTATGGCTTATCAACCACACCAAGGCCGGCATGGCTATGCGGGCCGTGTCCCGGGACTTTGAGACCGCCCAGCTCATGGGCATCCGCATTAACAATGTGATCTCCGTCACCTTTGTCATCGGCTCCTTTTTGGCGGCGGTGGGTTCCATGCTGTATTTCTCCAACTATCCCGGCGTGGTCCCCACCTCCGGCGGTATGCCGGGGCTGAAAGCCTTCGTGGCTGCCGTCTTTGGCGGCATTGGCTCCATTCCGGGGGCGGTGATCGGCGCGTTTATTATCGGCGTTTGTGAAAACATCATCAAGGGGTTGGACGTCATTTTGCAGACCCTTGGCGTCTTGAAAGAACCCTTGGAACTGGCCACCTTCTCCGACGCCTTCACCTTCGTGCTGCTGATTGTCATCCTGGTCTTTAAGCCCACCGGTCTCTTCGGTGAGAAGACCACGGACAAGGTCTGAGGAAGGAGGGAACCGCTATGATCGAAAAACAGAAGAAATTCACGCTGGCCTCCTTGGTTTTGGTGGCCGCCATGCTGGTACTTGTCATTGTGCTGGACCAGGTCATCAAGCCTACAGACAGCATGTCCATGCTGCTGAAAGTCCTGCAAAAGGGTTCTATCTATGCCCTGGCCGCCGTGTCCATGAACCTGCTCAACGGATTTACAGGTCTTTTCTCCCTGGGCCACGCGGGCTTTATGCTCATCGGAGCCTACACCTATGCCATCTTCACCATTCCCTCCGACGCCCGGGACGTCGTATACCAGTACTATGACGCCGCCGTCCGCCTCTCCTTCCCGGAGGCGCTGAGCAGCGTGCTGGGACCTTTTGGCACGCTGCTGGGCGTAACCCTCGCCATTATTGCGGCAGGTCTCGTGGCGGCGCTTGTCGCCTATCTCATCGGCCTGCCGGTGCTGCGTCTGAAGTCCGACTATCTGGCCATCGCCACATTGGGCTTTGCCGAGGTGATCCGGGCCGTCTTCCAGTGGGGCAAACTGGGGCCAGTCACCAACGGCTCCAATCCTCTAAAGAGCTTTGTGCGTATTAACTCTTTTCAGATCCATCTGGGCGGGGTCTCCGTGAGCCTCTCCACCTTCGTCCCCGTGCTGCTGTCCACTGTGTGCATCGGCCTGATCGTGCTGCTGGTGAACTCCACCTATGGCCGCTCTTTCAAGGCCATTCGGGACGATGAGGTGGCCGCCGAGGCCATGGGCGTCAATCTGGCCCGGCACAAAATGCTCTCCTTCTGCATAAGCTCTTTCTTTGCCGGCGTCTCCGGCGCGGGTCTGGCCATGGTGCTGGGCATCTCCCAGGCCAGCAACTTCAAGTCCGCCATGACCTATGAGATTTTGCTGATGGTGGTCCTCGGCGGAATCGGCTCCATCTCCGGCAGCTGCATCGGCGCCATGCTGTTCATCGCCGCCAGCGAGTGGTGGCTCCGTGGTCTGGACTCCGGCTCCTTCCTGGGAATCAACGCCCCTGGTGTGTTCCGCAACGGCTTCCGCCTGGTGGTGTTCTCCGTCATCATCATGATCGTGGTGCTGTTCTTCCGGCGGGGCATCATGGGAGACCGGGAGCTGCCGGACCTGCTGAGCCGGCGCAGGCGCCGGAGAAAGACCGGGAAAGGGGGCGGCAGCAATGGCTGAGAATGTTTTAAAGATCGAAAACATCACCATGCAGTTCGGCGGCGTTGTGGCTGTGGACAACATGAACCTGGAGATCAACCAAGGTGAGATTGTGGCCCTCATCGGCCCTAACGGCGCCGGAAAAACCACCGCTTTCAACGTGGTCACCGGCGTCTACCAGCCCACCAACGGCGCGGTCTGGTTCCAGGGGGAAAAGATCGTGGAAAACCACCCCCAGGGCAAAATGAAGCAGCAGTACAAAGGCCAGCACGCCGGAGAGTACGGCCAGGTTCTCTCCCCCACCCCTGACGCCATCACCAAGCTGGGCATGGCCCGCACCTTCCAGAATATCCGCCTGTGGAAATCCCAGACCGTGTTTGACAATGTTCTCATTGCCAAACACTGCCGGACCCACACCAACTTCCTCGCCGCCGCCTTCCGCATGAACCGCAGAGAAGAGCAGGAGCAGCGGCGGCACGTGGCGGAGCTTTTAGAGATCGTGGGCCTCTCCGGCGTCAAGGACGAGCTGGCCACCTCCCTGCCCTACGGCAAGCAGCGGCGTCTGGAGATCGCCCGGGCCTTGGCCACAGAGCCAAAACTCCTCTTATTGGATGAACCCGCGGCGGGTATGAATCCCCAGGAGACCAACGAGCTGACGGCCTTCATTGGCGAGATCCGCTCCAAGCTGGGCCTGACGGTGTTTTTAATTGAGCACCATATGGATTTGGTCATGGACATCTCCGACCGCATCTACGTGCTGGATTTCGGCAAGCTGATCGCGGAGGGCACACCGGCGGAGATTCAGAACAATCAGCGCGTTATCGACGCGTACCTGGGGGTGGCGGAGGATGCTTAAAATTGAAAACCTGCATGTGGCCTACGGCGGCATCCAGGCGCTGCGGGGCATCTCCATGGAGGTGCCCGACGGCAAGATCGTCACGTTGATCGGCGCAAACGGCGCCGGCAAATCCACCACCCTGCGCACCATCACCGGCCTTGTGAAGGCGGCCTCCGGCTCTATCCAGTGGAACGGCGGCGAGCTTTTGGGCAAATCCATTGATAAAATCATCGGTGAGGGCATCGCCATGAGTCCGGAGGGACGCCGGGTGTTTCCGGATCTGACGGTGCTGGAGAATCTGAAGCTGGGGGCCTATCTCCGCAGGGACAAGGCGGAGACCGCGAAAGATCTCCAGTGGGTCTACGAGCTGTTTCCCCGCCTGAAAGAGCGGGACTGGCAGCTGGCCGGCACCCTCTCCGGCGGCGAACAGCAGATGTTGGCCGTGGGCCGGGCCTTGATGTCCCGCCCCCAGCTGCTGCTGATGGATGAACCCTCCCTGGGCTTGGCCCCGCTGGTGGTGCAGGATATCTTCTCCATCATCCGGGAGATCAACAGGCAGGGCGTGACGATTCTGCTGATCGAGCAAAACGCCAACATGGCTTTAAAGACCGCGGACCTGGCATACGTTTTAGAGACCGGCAGCATCACCATGTCCGGCACCGGCGGGGAGCTGCTGGCCAACGAGAAGGTCAAAGAGGCATACCTGGGCAAGCACAAGCGCTGACAGCGCAAAAAGAGCGGGAGGGAGCAAAGCTCCCTCCCGCTCTTTTTTATCATTTCTCACGCCAGCATATCCAGGCCTCCGCCCGCCTCCGGGGTGATTGTCTCCGCACCGGTCACCGCCTGGGCGGCGGAGTACTGCTGTACGGCGGCGCCCACCGAAACACCCGCCGTGGAAGCGGTCAGTTCCTGTAATTGGGTCCGCAGCTCCAATCTGGCAGCGGACAGCTGCTCCTGTGTCCGATTGTCCATCTCAGCCTCCCGGATATAACCAGATTCCCGAATGCTCCGCAGCGCCCGGGTGCGGGAGAGTTCCTGCCGCAGCTGGAGGGCCTTCCGGCGCTCCTTCTCCTCCAGCGCCTTTTTCCGCCGGACCTCCGCCAGCTTCTCCCGCTGTATGTCTTTTTGTTTCCTCGCCGCCCGGTGGACGGCCTTTTGCAGCTGCCGGATCGCCGCCTGAATGCGCTCCTTATTGTCCGGGTCGCTCCGCAGGGCAGACTGCAGCTGGACAATCTTCCGCCGGGCATAGCCGGAGGCGGCACTGACCTCCCCAGGCGTTCTGGCCCGGGCCAGGCGGGCATACGCCAACATAGGCGCGTCGCCGTAGCGGGTATTCTTTGGCAGCTTATACTGCTCCCGCCGGGCGTCGGCTTTTTCCCTGGCGTCCCGCATCATCTCATAAAGGTTCTTCGTCTCCTGTTGGACGGAAGAGACGGCATAGCTCTGCGCCGTCTGTCCGCCGGAGATTCCACTGGTATCCATCGCCGCTCCTCCTTTCCGCATCTGACTCCACTGTCTATACAGGATATATCGGCAGAAACTGGAAAAAAGGAAAGTGCCAAATGAAAATTTTGCGAAGCCCTTAAAATTTTTGTAGAATCCGCCAATCAGACATGCTCTTACCTGGCTACAAATACCATGACCGACCTGGGGTGAATGGTAAAACGGTCCTCCGCGGCGCGGCACGGCGGCTGGGTTTCCTCCCAGGTGTCCACGGCCAGCTCCCAGTACATAGATGCCGGCAGCCTGGGCAGTGTCACCTCCAGCTCCTCCCACCAGGCGTTGGAGGCCACGTAGACCATCTGAGGGCCGGTGCCGCGCTCCGCCCCTGCGAACATCACACCCACATACCGCTCATGGGACTCAAACAGCCCCTCGTGCCAGGGTTCCACCCCGTGGAAGCTGACGTCCGGGAATCCGCAGGCACCGTTGCTCAGGTTGGTCCGCAGTACCCGGTGTTCCTTCCGGAAACGAATCATATACTGGAAAAAGCGGAACATCTCCCGGTTTTTCTCCAGCCGGGACCAATCCAGCCAGGAGGTGATGTTATCCTGGCAGTAGGCGTTATTGTTGCCGAACTGGGTGTTGCAGAACTCATCTCCAGCCAAAAACATGGGAATCCCCCGGCTGCACATCAGCAGTGCGAAGGCGCCGCGGATCATCTGCCGCCGCAGCGCGTTTACCGCCGGGTCCTCCGTCTCCCCCTCGGCCCCGCAGTTCCAGCTGTTGTTGTCGTTGGCGCCGTCGGTGCCGCCCCACCCGTTCTTCTCGTTGTGCTTTTCATTGTAGGCGTACAGGTCGTAGAGGGTAAATCCGTCGTGGCAGGTGAGGAAGTTGATAGACGCGTCCTTCCGCCCCGTGCCGCCGTAGATGTCCCGGGACCCCGCAATCCGCAGCGCCGCTGCCTGGGCGCAGTCCCCATCCCCTTTAAAATAGCGGCGCAGGTCGTCACGGTAGCGTCCGTTCCACTCCGCCCAGCGGTTCCAGGCGGGGAAGGACCCCACCTGGTATAGGCCGCCGGCATCCCAGGCCTCGGCGATCAGCTTCACATCCCCCAAAATAGGGTCAAAGGCCAGCGCCTGGAGCAGCGGCGGGTCTCCCATGGGCGCGCCCGCCTCGTCCCGGCTGAGGATGGAGGCCAGGTCAAAGCGGAAGCCGTCCACGTGGTATGTGGTGACCCAGTAGCGCAGGCAGTCCAAAATCATCTGACGCACAATGGGATGGTTGCAGTTGACCGTGTTGCCGCAGCCGCTGAAATTATAGTACTTTCCCTCCGGCGTCAGCAGATAGTAAATATTGTTGTCAAAGCCCTTGAAGGAAAAGAAGGGTCCCTGCTCGTTGCCTTCCGCCGTGTGGTTGAACACCACGTCCAAATACACCTCTATGCCGTGCTGCTGGAAAGTCCTGATGAGATTTTTCAGCTCATTGCCCTCCCGGTTATACTCCCGCCCGGCGGCATAGCTGGTGTTGGGCGCGAAAAAGCTGACGGTGTTGTATCCCCAGTAGTTGTACAGCTCCTGCCCATCCACCACCCGGTAATCCTGCATCTCGTCAAACTCAAAGATGGGCATCAGCTCCACGGCGTTGACTCCCAGCTCCAGGAGATAGGGCAGCTTCTCCAGAAGTCCCGCAAAGGTGCCGGGGTTCTGCACGCCGGAGGAACGGTCCTTTGTAAAGCCCCGGACGTGGAGTTCATAGATGATGAGATCCTCCATGGGAATCAGGGGCGGCCGGGCGGCCTTCCAGTCAAAGTCGTCCTTCACCACTCTGGCCCGGTAGTGCTGGCCGTGGGGAGAGGACTTTCCCCATTGGCTCTGTCCTGTCACCGCCTTGGCATAGGGGTCCAGCAGATAGCGGTTTTTGTCAAAAATCAGTCCCTTTTCCGGCTCGTAGGGACCGTCCACCCGGTAGGCATACTCAAACTCCTCGATATTCAGCTTGAACACAATCATGGAATATACGTTGCCAATGCGGTAGTTCCCGGGAAAGGGCAGCACCGCAAAGGGGTCCGCCGCTCCCCGGTGAAACAGCAGCAACTCAATAGAGGCCGCTCCCCGGGAGTGCACGGTAAAGTTCACGCCGCCGGGAATGGCCGTAGCCCCATTGATCTCGTAAAACCCCGGGCGCACGTCAAAGCCGCCGATCCGGTCCATGGGGACCAGGTGGATCGTACGGGGGAGCACCAGCTTCTCCTCCTCCGGAATCCTCGTTCTCTCTTCGTTCATCACCGTCTCCTCCGTCTCCCGGCCCGGCTCACAGGCCTTTTAAAATATCCTTGACAATCCGGGCGGTCATACCCCAGATCACATGTCCTTCATATTGCCATGAGAGCACTTCCACCATGCCGCGGCTCCAGGGATAGTCCTGTGCGATTCCCGCGGCCGCATAGGGAAAGTCCTCCGGGACCTGGGGAACCAGTTCATAGCGGGCCGCCACCGGGGCGCTCTCCCGGAAAAACGCCAGCGGCACCGTAAAGGCCTCCGCCACCTCCGCCGGGGAGGGCCGCAGGCGCTCCATTCCCGCCGCAGACACCAATCCCACCACCGGCCGCAGCAGAAAACCCCGCTGATTGCAGATAAAATCGGTGGGGCCGAATAGTTCCACCTCGTCTGCGGGAATCGCCAGTTCCTCTTCCGTCTCCCGCAGGGCGCACTCCTCCGGCGTCTCTCCCGGTTCCATCCGCCCGCCGGGAAAACACACCTCGCCCCCCTGCCGCAGCGCTGCGGCCCGCACCTCAAAGAGCAGCCGCAGTCCATCCGCAGTTCTCAGCAGCGGGACGAGCACTGCATAGCTCCGCCGCGCCCCCAAAAGTCCCGGCGCATAGCCGCCGTACCGCCGGCGCAGCGCCTCCAGCTCCCCCATCACAGCAGCATCTCCAGCGCCTGGCGGCGGTTTTCGATATCCACCTCCGCCAGACTGGGGGCATACTCCCCGTCCAAAGACCAGGGGAGGGCGTCCTCCGTCTCCAGACGGATGGAGGACACGTGGCGAAACACCAAACCCTGACTGTCGTACTGCTGGTTTAAAAGCGCCACCACCAGATTTTGAAGGTCCGCGGGAGTGTGGGGATTGGGTATTAACAGCAGCTCGAACTTTCCGTCGTCCAGCACCACCCGCTCCGCCTCCAGTCTCATCAGACCGCCGATGGAGGTGGAGTTGCACACCGCGCCAAAGAGGTATTCCCCGTCCAGCACCTCTCCGTCAGCAGTGAGCTTTACCCGATAGGGACGCAGGCTGTTCAGGTCCTTCATCCCCTCCAGAATATAGGCGAAATGGCCCAGGGCGTTTTTGGCGGCCTGGGTGGCAGTGTAGGAGCTGCGGGTAAACGCCCCAAAGGAGGCCACATACACAAAGTGACGGTCGTTCCACCGGCCCACGTCCAATTTGCGGGGCGCACCCTCCACCATAGCGGCGGCGGCCTCCGCGGGCTTGCCGGAAATCCGAAGACTGGCGGCAAAATCGTTGGTGCTGCCCTGGGGAAGATATCCCAGCAGCGGAGGTGCTTCCAGCTCCATCAGTCCGTTGACCACTTCGTTCAGCGTCCCGTCGCCGCCCACCGCCACCACTGCATCGTAGATTCCGCCGGCGGCTGCGGCGGTGGATGCCGCGTCACCGGGCCGGGGGGTAGTGGTGTGGATGGAGAGAAGATATCCGGCCTGGGAAAAAATCGCCGCCGCGTCGAACAGCGGCCCCCGGGACTTGTTCCGCCCCGCCCGGGGATTGACGATCATCAACAGTCTTTTCGCTTCCATGTCTCTGACAGCGCCTCCTAACGCAAACACGTTAAAATGATGCAAATGCAGTATACCACGGGAAAATCAGGATTGCAATTCCCCCGCCTGCCGTGTAAAATGAAAACAGAAATAATAGGGGGTGCCCGATGAATCGAAAAAGCGCGCATGTAAAGACCGGCGTCACGGCATTTTTGACCGTGGGCGCGATCTTGCTGTTTTACGACACCCTGTTTGGCCGCCACTGGCTGCTGAATGTCTGGCGGCAGCTGCTCACCGCCATCCGGCCCATTCTCTACGGCGCTTTTATGGCCTATCTCTTGGCGCCGGTGGTAAATTTTTTTGAGGTCCGCCTCTTCTCCGCCCAGGTGGAAAAGGCCCGGGAGAAGGGCCGTTTCGCCGCTCCTGCCGTCCGGGCGGCAAGCCTGCTACTAACCTGGCTGCTGGTGTGTCTGATGTTTTACATTCTGGCCTCCGTACTGCTGCCGGAGCTGTACAAAAGCGTTTTCCAGCTGGTAAGCAATGTGGAAAACTACTACAACACCATCGCCGGCTGGGTAGAGTCGCTGCTGGCCACCTATCCGGACATGGAAAATCTGGTTGTAGAGCAGATGAATGCCTACTATCAGGATATCACCAGCTGGCTCAACGCCAACAACATTGCAGACTGGGTGCAAAAGGCCCTCTCCCAGGCCCAGACGGTGATGAGCGTAGCCGCGGGCAGCCTGATGGGCATGGTGAACTTTTTAAAAAATCTGCTGGTGGGTGTGATCGTATCCATCTACCTGCTGGCCGCCAAGGAATACTGCGCCGCCTTTGCCCGCAGAGCGGTCTGCGGCCTGTTCTCCCCCGCTAACGCCGGATGGGTGCTGCGGGGCGTCCACCGGGCCGACATAATCTTCTCGGGATTTGTCCGGGGCAAGCTGCTGGACTCTCTCATCATCGGTATTCTATGTTTTATCGGCTGTTCCATTCTAAAGTTTCCCTACACGCCTCTGGTTTCAGTCATCGTGGGAATCACCAACATCATTCCCTTTTTCGGCCCCTTCCTGGGTGCTGTGCCCAGCGCCTTTTTGATCCTCTTGGTCTCCCCTATGAAAGCGCTGTATTTTTTGCTGTTCGTGCTGGTGCTCCAGCAGCTGGACGGCAATGTCATCGGTCCCAAGATCCTGGGAGACACTACCGGCCTCTCCAGCCTGTGGGTCATCATCGCCATTTTGGTGGGGGGGAGCTTTTTCGGCCTGCCGGGGATGTTCTTCGGCGTACCGGTATGCGCCTGCTTCTACAGCCTCTTTGCCTTCCTGGTCGACGTCCGCCTGCGGAGAAAGCAGCTGCCCCTGGAGGTGGCCGCCTACACCGGCGGCGTTCCCGGTTCCCCCTCCGCAGAGGCTCCGGCAGCTCCGCCGGAGTCCGCGGCCCAAGTCCCGCCGCAGGGGGAGGAAAAAAACTGAAAAAGGGGTTGCAATCACGCGGCCTATCGTGTACAATACAGCCTTGCGGGATCTCGTTAGAAAAATAACGACCTGCCCGTAGGGCTGTATTCTCTTGCGGTGCGTGCTCACTTGCGCACACCGGCGGCATGGACAGCATTGACAATTGAATAGAGCCGAATCATTTCTGAACGGGCGGACAGCCCGACACTGACTCCCAAAGGGGAGCAGTGATGTAAAGGAGAAATCGACATGCGGAAGAAACTCTTGGCACTCCTTCTTCTGGTCAGCCTCCTGAGCGCCGTACTCTGCGGATGCAAAGACGGCAGCACGGAGCGGCAATCAGCGGACGGACAGGAACCAACCATCGGCTCTACCGGCGAGACACCCCCGGCGAATGAGATCACCGTGGGAATCGCACAGGACCTGGACGACAGTCTTGACCCCCACAAAGCGGTGGCGGCAGGAACCAAGGAAGTCATGTTCAACGTATTTGAGGGCCTGATGAAGCCCACATCTGACGGAGATCTGATCCCCGCGGTGGCTGACCGCTACGAGCTTTCCGAGGACAAGACCACGTACATCTTCACCCTGCGTGAGGGCGTGCAGTTCCACAACGGCGAGCCGGTAGAAACTGGGGATGTGGTATATTCCATCCAACGCTGCGCCGACGGTTCGGAGGGGGAGCCTCTGATCCCGGCGCTTTCTGTTATTTCGGACATTCACTGTGATGATACCACCGTGACCATCACCCTAGACCAGCCTAACACGGAATTTTTATCCTACCTGACCTTGGCCATCCTGCCGGAGGGCTACGACCAGCAGGACACCGCCCCGGTGGGTACCGGCCCCTTCAAGTTTGTCTCCCGTGCCGCACAGGACAACATCATTTTAGAGCGGTTTGACGGCTACTGGGGCGCCCCGGCCTATCTGGATAGGGTGACCTTTAAGATTATGGAGAACACGGACAGCATTATCGTCAGCCTCCAGAGCGGGGCGGTAGACCTGTTCGCCCACCTCGGCAGCGCCCAAGCCGCCCAGCTTGAGGACAGCTTCAATATCGAAGAGGGCACCATGAACCTGGTACAGGCCCTGTATCTCAACCACAGCGAAAAGCCCTTTGACGACATTCGGGTCCGGCAGGCGCTGTGCTACGCCGTGGACAAACAGCAGATCATTGACATCGCCTTCTCCGGGTACGGCCACCCCATCGGCTCCAGCATGTATCCCGCCTTCGGCAAATATTTTGACGAAAGCCTAACCAATCACTATTCCCGGGATATCGAAAAGGCCAAGGCTCTTCTGGCGGACGCCGGATACCCCAACGGCTTTTCCATGACCATCGTTGTTCCCTCCAACTATCAGCCCCATATCGACACCGCCCAGGTGATTGTGGAGCAGCTGAAGGATGTGGGCGTTATCGCCACGATCCAGCTGGTGGAGTGGGGCACCTGGCTCTCCGACGTGTACGCCGGGCGGCAGTTCCAGTCCACCGTGGTGGGCGTGGACGCCTCCAATATGACCGCCCGGGCGCTGCTGGAGCGCTTTACTTCCACAGCGGGCAACAACTTTATCAACTACAACAACGCGGAGTACGACGCGTTGTTTGCCCAGGCCCTATCCTCTTTCGAGGATGCGGAGCAGACCGCCTTCTACCGCCAAATGGAGGCAAATCTGACGGAGAACGCCGCCAATGTCTACATCCAGGATCTGGCAGACCTGGTGGCGATCCGTAAGGGGCTGACAGGCCTGCAGTTCTACCCCATTTATGTGCTGGACCTCTCCACGGTCCGCTACGAGTAATCCGATGTATATCCGGCTGACAACCGGCCGGCCGGCCCAGAGGGAGGCGAAACCATGAAGTACGCTGCCAAAAAAATTGCGGCCATGCTTCTCACCATGGTCATCGTCTCCCTTCTGGCGTTTACGGCCTTTTCCCTGATCTCTGGCGATGCGGCTGAGATCATGCTGGGCACCCAGGCTACCCCCGAGCGGCTGGCGGCGCTGCGGGCGGAGCTGGGGCTGGACCGGCCCCTTCCGGTGCGGTACGCCGCGTGGCTTCTGGGCTTTTTCACCGGAGATCTGGGCGTCTCCATTCAGTACAAGCAGCCTGTGTGGGACCTGATCGCTCCAAAGGTGTTGGTCACACTGTGTCTCAGCGTCCTCTGCTTTCTTCTAATCGTGGCGGTGTCCATCCCCCTGGGCCTCCGCTCCGCCGGCAGATCCGGCGGAGCGCTGGACGGCGCGCGGACAGTGCTCAACCAGCTGTGCATGGCGGTACCCGCCTTTTTCACCGGCATTTTGCTGTCCTGGGGCTTTGGAATCACGCTGAAATGGTTTGTGCCGGGAAGCTTTCCAGGTCTTCAGGAGGATTTTACCGGGGCGGTAAAATACCTCTTCTTCGCCGCCGCCGCCATTGCTGTCCCCCGTATCGCCATGACGGTGCGGATGCTCCGCTCCACCATTCTCACGGAGATGCGCAAGGACTATGTCCGCACCGCTATCTCCCGGGGGGCCGACCGGCGGCGGGTCCTCCGCCGCCATGTGCTGCAAAACGCCCTGGCCCCGGTGGTCACCTTCCTGGCCCAGACCATGGCAGAGATTGTAGCCGCCGGCATCGTGGTGGAGCAGGTGTTTGTGATCCCGGGCCTGGGGCGGATGCTGGTGGCTTCCATCTCCAACCGGGACTACCCGGTGGTGCAGGCTATCGTAGTGATTCTGGCCTTCTGGGTGGTGCTGGCCGGCACAACCGCAGACATCATCAACCAGCGCATTGATCCTCGCCTGCGGCTGGGAGGTGCGTCATGAGGCGGCAAAACGGATACATGACCGCCGGACTGATTCTGGCGGGAGCGGCGGCGGCCCTGATCCTTCTGGGATTTTTCTGGACGCCGTACGATCCCAACGCCATGAGCATGGACCGCGCAGGTCCCTCCCTGGCGCACCTGATGGGCACGGACAACTTTGGCCGGGACATCTTCAGCCGGGTGATGAAGGGGGCCGGCGCCACCGCCTCTATCGCCCTGGCCACTGTGGCCATCGGCGCGGTATGCGGCACGGCGGTGGGCGCTCTTACCGGCTATTTCGGCGGTCTTGTGGACGAGATTCTAATGCGGGTCAACGACGCGCTGACCGCCTTTCCCAGCGTGCTGCTGGCCCTGGTGGTCATCAGCATCCTGGGACCCGGAAAGCGGCTGAATGTGACTCTGGCCCTGGGCGTGGTGTTCATTCCCAGTTTTGCCCGGCTGACCCGGACGGCCTTTGCCGCCCTTCGGGATGCAAACTACGTAAAGAGCGCCCGCCTCATGGGGGCGGGCAGCGGGCGCATCCTGCTGGTACACATCCTGCCCAATGTTATGCACGTGCTGCTGCCCGCTCTCACCATCGGTTTTAATAACGCCGTGTTGGCGGAGGCCTCCATGAGCTATTTGGGAATCGGTGTGACGCCGCCGGACGCCTCTTTGGGCTATATGCTGTCGGAGGCCCAGGGGATGTTCGGCATCGCCCCCTGGTATGCCGCCGGGACAGGCCTTGTCATCATCCTAATGATATTCAGCGCGGGCCTCATCGGCGAGGGCCTGCAGCGCCGGAACGGGGAGGTGGGCTGATGCTGGAGATCCGGGACTTACACGTCAAATTTCACACCCGGGACCGGGAGGCCGTCGCAGGGCTGTCCCTCTCCATTCAAGACGGTGAAATTGTGGGCCTGGTGGGGGAATCCGGCTCCGGCAAGTCCGTCACCGCCATGAGCGTGGCGGGACTGCTGCCCCGGAGCCGGTGCGATTACTCCGGCGAGATTTTGTTGGACGGCCGGGAGCTGCTGCACATCCCCCGGTCTGAGCTGCGAAAAATCCAGGGCCGGGAGATCGGCGTGGTATTTCAAGAGCCGATGAACGCCATGGACCCTCTGAAGAAGATCGGTTTCCAGGTGGAGGAGGTTCTCTCCATCCATGAGAGCCTTTCAAAAGACGAGCGGAGGCGTCTGGCTCTGGAATCCCTGGCGGCGGTAGAGCTGCCGGATCCTGAGGCAATCTATGGAAAATACCCCCACGAACTCTCCGGCGGGATGCTCCAGCGGGCCATGATCGCCGCCGCCATTGTGATCCGGCCCAAGCTGCTGCTGCTGGACGAACCCACTACCGCTCTGGATGTGACAATTCAGGCCCAGATATTGGAACTTTTGAAAAAGCTGAACAGAGAGAGCGGCATCTCTATGCTGTTCATCTCCCACAACTTAAACGTAGTGCGCAAGCTCTGCGGGCGGGTGGCGGTCATGCAGCGGGGCCTTCTGGTGGAGGAGGGCGCTACGGACACCGTGTTTTACCACCCCCAGCACCCCTACACCCGGCGGCTGATCGCCGCCATTCCCACCCGGGGGAGAAGGGAGGAGTCCCCATGAGCGGTGAAGCCGTTTTGTCCCTCCGCCATGTCACCAGCGGCTACCGCTCCGGCGGTCCCTTCCGGCGGAGCGGCTATCAGGAGGTGCTCCACGACGTAACCTTTGACGTCCGCCACGGCGAAATCTTAGGTTTGGTGGGCGAATCCGGCACCGGAAAGTCCACCCTGGCCCGAACGATCTTAGGCATGGTTAAGCCGGATCACGGAGAGGTGCTCCATTACACCAAGCGGCCCCAGATGATCTTTCAGGACCCCTACAGCTCCCTGAACCCCGCCTATTCCGTATCCTGGATTCTGGAGGAGCCTCTGCGTATTTTCGGTAAATATGGCCCGGAGGAGCGGAGACGGCGGGTGCGGGATATGCTGGAGCGGGTGGAGCTGCCGGAGGAGTGCCTCGCGGCCAAGCCCGCAGAGCTGTCCGGCGGACAGCGGCAGCGGGTCTCCATCGCCGCAGCGCTGATCCAGCGGCCCCGGTTTCTTATCGCGGACGAGCCGGTGTCGGCCCTGGATGTGACCATCCAGGCCCAGATCCTGAAACTGCTGAAAGGCCTGCGGGACGAACTGGATCTGAGCTATCTCTTCATCTCCCATGATCTAAACGTGGTCTATCAGCTGTGCGACCGGGTGCTGGTGATGAAGCACGGACACATCGTAGAACAGGGAACAGTGGCTGAGATCTTCAGCCACCCCAAAGAGGAATACACCCGGCAGCTGCTGGCCGCGGCGGAATGACTGCTGTTATGAAGAACCTTTTTCTCAGGCATAAAAAACTGCATATCTGGCTGCTGGCCGTCTCCGGCATCTTGCTGGCTCTCCGGCTGTGCCGGGGAAGCCGGGCATGGATGAACGCCCTGGCGGACCACGTCACCATTCCTCTGCGGAGGGCATTGGGCGAACTGTGCTACCTGGTGGATTTCTCCGTCATGGAGGTGATCTATGTCCTGGCTGTCCTGCTGGGATGCGCCTACCTGGTCTGGAGCGCCACCGCCGTTGTCCAGGCCAAGGGACACCGGGGACAGCGGGCCTACGGTGCGGTCCTGAGCGCGGCCTGCGCGGCAGTTACTATCTACACCCTGTTCTTTTTCCTATGGGGACTCAGCTTCTGGACAGACAGCTTTCAGGACAAGTCGGGCATTCGCGCCCAGCCTGTGGCGCCGGAGGACCTCAAGTCTGTGACGGTGTATTTCGCAGAGCAGACGGCCCGGTCGGCAGGTGAAGTCCCCCGGGACGAAAACGGCGTGTTTGACGTGCCCTGGCAGGAGATCCTGGCGGACAGCCCCTATATCTACGACGCCCTGGAACAGGAATTCCCCTTTTTGGCTTTTCCGGACAAGGGCGTAAAGCCCATGCGTTTCTCCCGGCTGATGAGCTGGATGGACTTTACCGGCTTTTACTGCGCCTATACCGGGGAGTCCAATGTAAATATCGACAGTCCCGCCTGTCTTCTGCCCTCTACGGCGGCCCACGAGCTGGCCCACCAGCGCGGCATTGCCTCGGAGCAGGAGTGCAACTTTCTGGCGGTGCTGGCCTCCACCACCAGCGGCAACTCCGCCTATGTCTACTCCGGCTGGCTGATGGGATACATCTATCTGGGCAACGCGCTGTACTCGCTCGACCCGGATACCTATCGGGCCATCCGGGAGGCGCTGCCGGAGACGGTGCACGCGGACCTGGCCCACAACAACGCCTACTGGTCCCAGTTCCGAAACTCCGCCGCCCAAAAGGTCTCCAACAAGGTCTACGACAGTATGCTCAAGGCCTATGGCGACCAGCGCGGGATCCAATCCTACGGTACTGTGGTGGATCTGCTGGTGGCCTATTACAAATAGAACAGCGCCCCCTCCGGCACGGAATTTTCCTGTGTCGGAGGGGGCGTTTTTTGAAGGCAGGCCTCCGCGGCTCACCGCTTGAGGTACTCGCTGGGATCTACCGGCACGCCGTCCTTGGTGACGGAGAAGTGGAGGTGGGGTCCCTGGGCGGACTCCGCCGCCGCGGTGCGGCCCACCGCGCCGATGATCTGCCCGGCGGAGACGCTGTCCCCCGCCTCCACATTGGGCCGGGCCTGGAGGTTTGAGTAGGTTGTCTGATACCCCCCGTCGTGGCGAATCACCACGGTGGTTCCCATCAGGGGGTCGTCGGTCACTGAGGACACGGTGCCGGAGCTGGCCGCCAGCACGGTTGTGCCCTGGACGGCGGAGATATCCAGCCCATCATGGGTGCGCCAATCGCCCAATGTCTCGCTGTACACCAGCTGGTCTACGGAAAAGGCCGTAACCACCTCCCCGTTCAGCGGCGACACGATCAGCCGGGGAGCCTCCACCACCACGGGGGTGTCGTCCACGGGAAGCTCCGGCATGGGCGGCGGCGTCTCCTCCTCTTTTTCCTCCTCCACCGGTGCCGGAGAGATCGTCTCCACCAGTGCGGGGAGTTCCGGCGCGGCGGGTTCCGGGGTGGACGGGGTAATCAGATCCGTCCGGCGGGGCACTTGCTCATCCGCAGGCTTATCCCGTCCGCCAAACAGGACAAAGCTCCCTGCCACACCCACGGCCAAAACGCACAGTGCCAGAACCACATAGAAACCGGCGCCGCCAAAAATGGATTTCAGTCTGTTCATAGGTTGTCCCTCCCTTAAATTTGGTATAGGGAGAGTATGGACAGCTTTTCCAGGAGTTATACCTAGGCCGGAAAAACGGAACGGGACAGGCCAGGCCATCCCGTTCCGCTGTCATTCACTTTGGCAAAAGTCCGGGGACCAGCGCCGCCAGCCGCTCTGCCAAATGGGCGTGTCCCCTGCGGGTCAGGTGCATACCGTCCAGGCTGTTAAACTCACAGTCCGCCGCGTCCATATAGTGAGCACCCACCAGCCGCGCTGTTTTTTCGTAATACCCCGGCAGCTCCCGGGATTTTTCCAGGCAGCCCCGTCCCATGGGCTGCCCGCACTCCGACAGCTCCATCTCCGGACGAATGGGCGGCGGACAGACGATAAGGATATTGGGGGCGTGATCCCCCCAGCAGTCCACGCTCTGGGCCTTGCGCACCAGCCGCTCCATACCGATGGCGACACAGGACGCATTGGCCCCCAGGCGCTCTTTTACATCATTGGTGCCCAGCATAATAATCAGCAGGTCCACGGTCTCGTGGCTCTTCAGCAAAGCGTAGAGAACCCCCAGGGCGTCCATGCTCTCGTGCAGAGGGTCCGGAAACACAGTGGTGCGGCCGCTGAGTCCCTCCTCTGTCACCAGATACTCCGGTCCCAGAGCCTTTTGCAGCAGGCAGGTCCACCGCTCGTCCTCATTGAACCGAAAGCCGGAGTCGGCACAGTCGGCGGGGTCGGCGCAGTAGCCGTGGGTATTGGAATCCCCCAGGCAGAGAATATGCTTCTTCATGGTCTCTCTCCCTCTCTTTTCATTTCTCTTAATGCTCTCCCAGACCCGCCGGTTTTCGCCTCATTTAAAAATTGACGAAAAGCCCGCCGCTGGAGCATTTTGGCATTTTCAGGCAAAGCTTAATTATAAGGCTACCAGTTTTTTCCCATTTGTCAAGGCGGCGCTTTCCGCCAGAGGAGAAATTTTCGAGTGTAAATTGCCTAAAAATCGAAATTATTTTTGAGACATCCACTAAATATGCAGATTTTTTCCAAATCTTTTCGATTCCAATTGACAGATATAGGAATCCCTTGTATAATTTACACAGCAAGTTGAACCTTGTGAACTTATTTTTTGTGAGATCGAAGGAGGACCCGTGATGAAGAAGCTGCTTGCAATTCTATTGGCCATGACCATGGTCATGGCCCTTGTTGCCTGCGGAGGCAACAAGGACAATTCCGCTCCCCCTGCCGACAACCAGCAAAGCGAACCCCAGGCCCCCGCTGACCCGGCTCCCGCCTCCGGCGGCGAGATCACCCTGTGGACCTATCCCATCGGCGACTGGGGCAAGGAGGAGAAGGTCAAGGCCATCACCGACGCCTTCACTGCCGACACCGGCATCGCCGTCAAGGTGGAGTACTTAGCCTACGCCGACGGCGACGACAAGGTCAACTCCGCCATCACCGCCAACGCCGCCCCCGACCTCATCATGGAAGGTCCCGAGCGCCTGGTGACCAACTGGGGCGACAAGGGCTACCTGGTGGACCTGAGCGATATGTTTGACGATGGCGACAGGAGCGAGATCAACGCCGCCGCCATGACCGCCTGCACCCACGCCAACGGCGCGGTCTATGAGTATCCCCTGGTCGTGACGGCCCACTGCATGGCCATCAACCTGAACGCCTTCAAGGAGGCCGGTGCCGACCAGTACCTGGATCTGGAGAACCACACCTGGACCACCGAGAACTTCATCAAGGCCGTCGACGCCCTCTATGCCCACTTCAACGCCCCCGTAGGCGCTGTGTACTGCAAGGGCCAGGGCGGCGACCAGGGCACCCGCGCCCTCGTCAACAACCTGTACGGCGGCACCTTTGCAACCGCCTCCCACGACAAGTACACCTGGGACGATCCCCTGAACATCAAGGCTCTGGAGCAGCTTAAGAGCATGCCCGGCATCGCCTTTGACGCCTCTCTCGAGGGCGGCGACGAGATCAAGGTCTTCTATCAGGGCATTTTGAAGATGGCCTTCTGCTGGAACATCGCCCAGCAGCTCAACCCCAACCAGGCCGACACCGGCGCGGGCCTCACCGCCAGCGGCGAGGAGATCGTCTTCATGGGCTTCCCCTCTGAGAGCGGCACTCCCGCCCTCCAGGGCGGCATCTGGGGCTTTGGCATCTTCGACAATGGCGATCCGGCCAAGATCGACAATGCCAAAACCTTCATCAAGTGGATGTGCGACTCTGAGCACACCGTTGACGCCGTCAAGACCGCCAACTACTTTGCCGCCCGTTCTGCCGCCGACGGCACCGATCTCTCCGACGTCTGGGCCGACAACGAGATTATGAACGAGTATCAGGTCCTGATGCCCTACCTGGGCGACTACTATCAGGTCACCAAGGGCTGGGCCGGCGCCCGCACCGAGTGGTGGACCATGCTCCAGAAAGTGGGCGAGGGCGCTGACATCACCTCCACCGTCGCCACCTATGCCGGAAACGCCAACGCCAACGCCAGCTAAACCCAATCCATTATCAAAGCGATAAAGGGTTTCTGCGCCCCTCTCCCGCGAAGGGCGGGAGAGGGGCGCGTTTTCATCCCCTCCACACCCCCAGGCGCAATCTTTTCTTACGAGAGGAGTGTTTGACCTTGGCAAGACAGGCCCCCACCACCATGAGCCGTGCCCTCCAGCGGCGGGAGAACATCTCAGGCTATCTGTTCCTGCTGCCCAGCCTGATCTTCTTCCTCGGCTTTGTGGTCATCCCCATGATCATCTGCATCATCACCAGCCTGACCGACACCAATATGCACGACCCCGACATGTTCGGCAGCTTCATCGGCTTCACCAACTTTTCCCGGCTGTTCCGGGATGAGACCTTCCTTGAGGCGCTGAAAAACACCTTTATTATCGTCATCGTCAGCGTCCCGGCGGTGTGCGCCTTCTCCCTGTGGGTCTCCTCCGCCATCTATAAGCTGAAGGGACCCGTCCTCTCCGCCTTCCGCTGCATCTTCTACCTGCCTGTGGTCACCGGCTCTGTGGCCGTGACTGTGGTGTGGAAGTGGATGTACGACAACTACACCGGCATCTTCAACCACGTCCTCAAGGGCGTGGGCCTGATTGAGCAGAACATCAACTGGATAGGCGATTCCAAATACGCCCTCTGGTGCATCATCCTGATCCTCTTCACCACCTCCGTGGGCCAGCCCATCGTTCTCTACGTCTCCGCCCTGGGCAATGTGGACCAAACTCTGGTGGAGGCCGCCGAGGTGGACGGCGCCACCAGCTTCCAGGTCTTCTGGAAGGTGAAATGGGCCCAGATGATGCCCACCACGCTGTACATTCTGGTCATCACCACCATCAACTCCTTCCAGTGCTTCGCTCTGATTCAGCTGCTGACCAAGGGCGGCGCGGGGACCAACACGGTGATGTATCACATCTACTGGACCGCCTTCAAACTGACAGAGCAGGCGGGCCACTTCGGCTACGCCAACGCCATGGGCGTGGTGCTGGCCATCTTCATCGGACTGCTGTCCGCCCTCCAGTTTAAGCTGGCCAAAGAGAAGTAAGGAGGTGCCGGTATGAAAATCGAAAATGGGCGCGCACGCGCATATAAAATTGTCTCTGTCATCATTCTGGTCATTCTGGCGTTCCTCTTCACCTTCCCGCTGTACTGGATCATCACCGGCGCCTTTAAAAACGGCGCCGACATCAACGCCACCAAGCCCATCTGGGTTCCCACCGAGTGGGTGATGAACAACTTTAACAAGCTGATGAAGCAGCGCAGCGTTCCCCTGTGGGAGGTCTATCTCCCCTTCGGCAGCTTCTTCAACGGTGGCGAAAAGGTCCTTCTCACCGCCGGACCGGACGCTCCCGCCGCCATTCGCTGGCTGATCAACGCGGTGCTTATGTCCGCCCTGGCCATGATCTTCACCTGCCTCACCGCCGCCATGGCGGGCTACGCCCTGGCAAAAAAGCGGTTTAACGGCCGGGTAATCCTGTTCTCCCTCATCGTCTGCGCCATGGCCCTGCCCAAGCAGGTCATTCTCATCCCCCTGCTGAAAGAGATGTCCACCCTGCATCTGTACGACAGCCTTTGGGCCGTCATTTTCCCCACCGTAGGCTGGCCTTTCGGCGTGTTCCTTATGAAGCAGTTCTCGGAGAGCATCCCGGGAGAGATTCTGGAGGCCGCCCGCATTGACGGCTCCAGCGAGTGGAACACCTTCTCCACCGTGGTCATGCCCATGATCAAGCCGGGCATCGGCGCCCTGGCCATCTTCACCTTCATCAACTGCTGGAACGACTACTTCATGCAGCTGGTCATGCTGGCCAGCGGCAGCAACTACACCATGCCTCTGGGCATCGCAACCCTCCAGGCGGAGACGTCCGTGGACAACGGCCTGCTGATGGCCGGCGCGGCCCTGGCGGCGGCGCCCATCATCACCGTGTTCCTGATCTTCCAGAAGTACTTCACCCAGGGCATCACCATGGGTGCGGTAAAGGGATAACGCCATGATCTACGCCAAAAATAAGGATGCCCTAACCTACCGGGGCATCCATCCCAACCTGGATCTGGCGCTGGAACACATTACGCCGGAGTTCCTCTCCAGTGTGGGGACCGCTCGTGCCGAGCTGCGGGGCGGCGATGTATACGCCACCCGCTTCACCTATGAGACCATTCCGGCGGAGGAGAGTTTTTTTGAGGCCCACAGAAAATATCTGGATATCCATATCATGGCAGAGGGTTCCGAGGGGGTGGAAATCGCCTCGCCGGATTCCCTCCAGGAGTTTGAACGGGCGGAGGCCAATGATTTCTACGCCTACCGGGGCCAGGGCCATTATAAACTGGCCCTCTCTCCCGGGGATTTTCTGGTGGTGTTCCCCGAAGACGCCCACCGCATCAAAATGCAGCTGGACGGCCCTCAGACCGTGAGCAAAGTGGTCTTTAAGGTGAGAATCTTCGATTAGGCCCTGCCTGAAAAGCAAAGCTGCCGAAACCGTCTGCGATTTCCCGTGTTGCAGCACCGCAGTCTCCTCTTTCCGGCATTTTCAAACAGATTTCAGGGTACAACTAAGGAGTGATGAAATGAGAGATTTTTCTAAATACCAGGGCATTTTCCCCGCTTTTTACGCCTGCTATGATAAAGGCGGCAGCGTGGACGGAGCCGCCGTCCGGGCATTGGCCAAATATCTGCTGGATAAAGGCGTTAAGGGCTTGTACGTAGGCGGCTCCTCCGGCGAGTGCATCTATCAGAGCGTGGCCGAGCGGAAGGAAACCCTGGAACATGTAATGGCCGAGGTGGGCGGCAAGCTGACCGTCATCGCCCATGTGGCCTGCAATAACACGGCGGACAGCCGGGACCTGGCCGCCCACGCCGAGAGCCTGGGCGTGGATGCCGTTGCCGCCATTCCCCCCATTTACTTCCACCTGCCCCCCCAGGCCATCGCCAAATACTGGAACGATATCTCCGGCGCCGCCCCCAACACGGATTTTGTCATCTACAACATCCCCCAGCTGGCAGGCGTGGCTCTGACGGTACCGCTGCTCCGGGAAATGCTGAAAAATCCCCGGGTCATCGGCGTAAAAAACTCTTCTATGCCTGTTCAGGATATTCAGATGTGGCATGATGAGGGAGCGCTGGTGTTTAACGGACCTGACGAACAGCTGCTCAGCGGTCTGGCCGCCGGCGCCGCCGGCGGGATCGGCGGCACCTATGCCGCCATGCCGGAGCTGTATCTGGAGATTTTCCGCTGTTTCCATACAGGGCAGTTGGAAAAAGGACGGCAGGTTCAAAACGAGTGCTGCCGGATCATCTACAAGATGTGCTCCGCCCAGGGGAACATGTACGCCGTCATCAAGGAAATTCTCCGGCTCCAGGGCGGACCGGATATTGGCGGCGTCCGCGCACCTTTGCTGGAACTGACCGAAAGCGACCACGAGACCGTGGCACAGGCCCACGAAATGATTCAAGCCGCTGTCTCCCAATATTGCTGAGAGAGATTTGCAGGGACCGGAGCCGCAATGGCCCCGGTCCCTCAGATTTTTATTGATTTTGGCCTTATATTATGGTATAAAAAATTCCAGAAAACTTCAATTTTACAGATGGAGGATGGAATATGGAAAACAACATGCGCCCCGCAGATATGCAGCGGATCAACACGCCGGAGCTGGCCAACGCGTTCATTGCCCAGCAGGTGGAAACGGTCCGCGCCCAGGTAGGAGACAAAAAAGTGCTGCTGGCCCTCAGCGGCGGCGTGGACTCCTCGGTGGTGGCCGCCCTGCTGATCAAGGCGGTGGGCAAACAGCTGGTGTGCGTCCACGTCAACCACGGCCTCATGCGCAAGGGCGAGAGTGAGCAGGTCATCGAGGTATTCCAAAACCAGCTGGATGCCAATTTGATCTATGTGGATGCCACAGACCGCTTCCTGAATCTGCTGGCCGGGGTGGACGAACCGGAGCGGAAGCGAAAGATCATCGGGGGCGAGTTTATCAAGGTCTTCGACGAGGAGGCCCGCAAGCTGGAGGGCATCACCTTCCTGGCCCAGGGAACCATCTATCCCGACATTCTGGAGAGTGACGGCGTGAAGGCCCACCACAACGTGGGCGGCCTGCCGGAGGACATGCACTTTGAGCTGGTGGAACCGGTAAAGCTCCTCTTCAAGGACGAGGTCCGGGTCGTGGGCAAGGCCCTTGGCCTGCCGGACTCCATGGTGGAGCGCCAGCCCTTCCCCGGTCCCGGCCTGGGGGTGCGGTGCCTGGGGGCCATCACCCGGGACCGCCTGACGGCCCTGCGGGAGTCCGACGCCATTCTCCGGGAGGAGTTTGCCAAGGCGGGTCTGGCAGATCAGGTCTGGCAGTTCTTCACTGTGGTGCCGGATTTCCGCTCCACTGGCGTACGGGACGGCAAGCGGGCCTTTGATTGGCCGGTGATCATCCGGGCTGTCAACACCGTGGACGCCATGACCGCCACAGTGCCCCAGCTCCCCTGGGCGGTGTTGGAGACTGTCACCAGCCGGGTCCTGGCGGAAGTTCCTGGGGTCTGCCGGGTGCTCTATGACCTGACTCCCAAGCCCATTGGGACGATTGAATGGGAATGACCGTCCAAACAATACAGATCTGTCCCGCTGAACAATAAGTTCA
>CAJUQM010000022.1 GCA_910588005.1 uncultured Oscillibacter sp. | reverse complement strand
CGGAGGCGATGTCGTACATGGCGTCGCCTCCCTTGTCATAGCGCATGGCGCTGCGTTGAGAGACTTGGGAAGCGTCCTCCAGAGTCAGACAAAGCGCGCCCTTTACCGGCACCGCTGCCTGGCAGAGCAGTTCCACGGCGTTGACGGCTTTGCGCACATCACCGCCGCAGGCGGTGGCAATGTGCAGGGGAACCGCCTCCTCCCATGCCAGGGGCAGAGGGCTGCGTTCCCGCTGGATCTCCAGCGCCCGCAGAACCGCCGGCTCCGCCTCCGCCGGAGGGACAGACTTGAATTCAAACACCGTGCTGCGGGACAAAAGAGCGCTGTACACATAGAAATAGGGGTTCTCCGTAGTGGAGGCGATCAGCGTCAGCTTGCCGTTCTCCATAAATTCCAGCAAACTCTGCTGCTGCTTTTTATTGAAGTACTGGATCTCGTCCAAATACAGCAGCACGCCGCCAGGGGCCAAGAGCGTTCCCACATCGGCAATGATGTCCTTGATATCCTGCAGAGACGCCGTGGTGGCGTTGAGGCGGTACAGTGTCTTCTGCGTCCGCTCCGCAATGATGTTGGCAATGGTGGTCTTACCGGTGCCGGAGGGACCGTAAAAGACCATATTGGCGTCGGCGCCGCTCTCAATCAGGCGGCGAAGCACCGCACCGGGGGCCAGAATATGGCGCTGTCCCACCACCTGGTCCAGTGTTTTCGGGCGGATCTCATCCGCCAGGGGTCGCTGCATAGGGAGACCTCCCTCCTATTGGGTCTAATTTTTCCGGTACGCTTCCACAAAACAGAGCAAGAGGCCGATGCACATCACAACGGTCGAAATGATAAATGGAACCAAGAGATCCGCGCCCAGGAAGGAACCCATTAAGCCGCCAATCCCATTGTAAATACAGGGATTCATAATGGTATAAATAAAGCAGAATGCGGAAAACACAAGTCCCACAACTGTGACCAGAATCCCGAAGACCATTTTTTTGTTCACCAAATCTCCTCCAAAATAGCTATCATAAAGATACCAGTGAATTATACCACAATTTACCGGGAGATTCCACTCTTTTTCACAGGGAACTTCACTCGGTTGAAAAAATTCAAAATTCCTCTCGCCAACTGCCGGATTTTGTGGTATTCTGTCATCGTGAGGTGAAGAACATGAAATCCAAGGCCGCAGTCAAACGCATTATCGAGACTCTGAAAGGCATCTATCCGGATGCCCTGTGCTCTCTGCAATACGAGAAGGACTATGAACTGCTCTTCGCCGTGCGGCTCTCCGCCCAGTGTACCGACGCGCGGGTGAACCAGGTGACCCCGGCCCTGTACGCCCGTTTCCCCACTCTGGAGAGCTTTGCGGAGGCGGACCCGGCAGAGGTGGGAGAATACATCCGCTCCTGCGGATTCTTCAACGGCAAGGCCCGGGACATCGTCTCCTGCGCCCAGCGGCTGCTCAACGACTTTGGCGGCAAAGTCCCCGGCACTATGGAGGAACTGACCAGCCTCCCCGGCGTGGGACGCAAGACCGCCAATCTCATTCTGGGAGACATCTTCGGCCAGGAGGGCTACGTCTGCGACACCCACTGCATCCGCATTACCGGGCGGCTGGGGATCACCGACGGCTCCAAGGACCCCCTCCAGGTGGAAAAACAGCTGCGGCTGACCATCCCGCCGGAGGAGTCCAACAACTTCTGCCACCGGATGGTGCTTTTTGGCCGGGACACCTGCACCGCCCGGTCCCCCAAGTGCCAGGGCTGCCCCCTGGCCGGGGACTGCGGCACAGCAAAGGCCTCCAAATAAGCAAAACGTGCCTGCGGAGATCCGCAGGCACATTTTTGCGTCTCTCCTCATATACTGGATAAAAACCACCGTTTGGAGGATGTTCTTATGGATGACAAGACCAGCCGTCTGGTAAACCAGCTGAAAGGCAACCCCGCCATGCTGCGCTCACTGATGCAGTCCCGGGACGGGCAGGCCCTGATGCAGATGCTGACCCAGGGGGACCAGGGCGCCGCCCTGCAGCGGGCAGTGCAGTCCGCCGCCAAGGGGCGGCCCGAGGAGATGGTAAAGATGGTGAACCAGGTGATGCAAAGTCCCGGCGGGGCCGACCTGGTGGAGCGGATCAACAAAGCGGTCCAGAAATAATCCGGTAAAGGGGTGGAGGATATGGCGGAATTTGACGATAAACTGAACAGTATCCTGTCCAATCCGGACGCCATGTCCCAGATCATGCAGCTGGCCCAGTCCCTCTCCGGGTCCGGGCCGGAACCGCCTTCTCCCCCGCCGCCTCCGCCCCAGCAGACCGCCGCACCGCCGCCCATGGGGGGCGGAGACCTGTTCTCCTCTCTCTCCTCCCTGGCAGGGGGAATGGACCCCAAGCTGCTCACCCGGCTCCTGCCTTTGCTCCAGGAATTGGGCGGCCAGCGGGACAGCAACGCCCGGGCGCTGCTCTACGCCCTGCGTCCCTATCTGAAAGAGGAAAAACAGAACAAGGTGGAACGGGCACTCCAGCTGGCCCGCCTGTTCCATCTGGGGAAGAAATTCCTGTCCGGCTGGGAGGGGTGACGGATGTATAACCGCTATATCCGCAATGACAACGGCACTTATACCCGCATGCCGGAGGAGGAGTCCCACACCCCCCGCTCCAACCCGGAGCCGCCGCCATCCAGTACACCCCCTCCCCCGCCACCGCCTCCGTCCCCCGGGCAGGACCGGCCTCAGCCGCCAAACACGGGAAAACCGCCGCCTGGGCGGGTTGCCGACGGGCTGACCGGCACCCTGCGGCACATTCTGGATCAGCTGCATCTGAACCACGTAGATTCCGGTGACCTGCTGCTCTTGGGCCTGTTGTTTCTCCTCTCCCGGGAGGAGGCGGACGAGGAGCTGCTGGTGGCGCTGGGACTGCTCTTGATTTTATAAAGGACGGCCGGAGCGGTTAGCTCCGGCCGTCCTTTACTCTTCTCCCAAAAGCGGCGTGCCGTCCGGCAGAGTAAAATCCGCCGCGGTGGGGGACGCCTGATCCAGCGCCAGGGCCGCCATACGGTACACCGGCTCCCCCTCCAGCAGCCGCTCCGACACCGCCAGCAGCCCCGTGTCCACACTGACCCAATACCGGAGGACAAATCCCTCGCCGTCCTCCGCCGTCTCCACATAAATACAGTTTACCCCGGAGATTGCCCGGTAATCCGCCACGGCGATGGCCTCCGGAGGGAGATCCAGAATCTCCTCATAGGTGGGGATATTCTGCTCGTTGTCGGCGGAAATCCCGCCCGCCGGGACCGTATACACCTCTGTCTCGCCGTCATACCAGATGTGGGTAACCTCCCCATCCGTAAGGACATGGCGCACCCGGCCGCCGGCCAAGGTCCGGTCTGTCCGGGTCCAGCCGCCGCTGACGGCCACCGCCGTCTCATAAGTGCCGCTGCCGCCCGTCCAGAGCTGCTCCACCGTCACCGTACGGCGGTATTCCAGAGGGCGCGAGAGGGTGGCCACCGCCGTCTGGACCGTCTCCGGCGTCACCTCCACCACTGTCGGCGTCTCTCCGCCTACAACGGTCTGACCCGCCGCCTGCATGCCGGAGGGAAGGGTGATCCGGGGCGTGCGGTGCAGCGTGCCGCTGAGCATCATCGCAATAACCAGCACCGTGACCGCCAGAAAGGCCACCGTAACCCGGTTCCGCCACCGCTTATCCATACCTTCCCTCCTTTGGAATCCCCGCTCAGGCGATATAGTCTTCCGGACGCTCCTTCCGCAGGCCCCAGCGCCACTCCAACGCGTCGGCAATGCGGCGGCAGGCGTTTCCGTCTCCGTAGGGATTGACGGCATGGGCCATCTTCTCATAGGCGGCCCTGTCGCAGATCAGGCGCTCCGCCATAGTGACGATGTCATCCTGCACCACGCCGGCCAGCTTTACCGTTCCCGCGGCGACCGCCTCCGGCCGCTCCGTCTCCCGGCGCAGGACCAGGACGGGCTTTCCCAGGGCGGGGGCCTCCTCCTGAAGCCCGCCGGAATCTGTCAGCACCAGGTAGCAGCGGGCTATCAGGTTGTGCATCTCGTCGGCGGGCAGAGGTTCAATCAGATGAACCCGGGGCGCGCCCCGGAGGTCCCTGTCCACCGCCTCCCGGACCACCGGGCTGAGGTGCACCGGATAGACCAGTTCCACCTCCGGATGCTGTTCGGCAATCTGCCGCAGGGCCAGAAAGATGTTTCTCATCGGCTCACCGTAGTTCTCCCGCCGGTGGCAAGTGACCAAAAGGACCTTCTTCTCCCCATAGGGCAGGCGGTTGAGTTCCTCCGTGGCAAACCGGTAGTCCTTTTGAACCGTGGTTCCCAGGGCGTCAATCACCGTATTGCCAGTGATAAAGAGGTTTTGGGTGTGTCCCTCCCGGCAGAGATTTTCCCGGTTGCCGGCGGTGGGACAAAAGTGCATATCCGCGATTCCGGAGACCAGCAGGCGGTTCATCTCCTCCGGGAAGGGGGAGTACTTATCGTGTGTCCGCAGGCCCGCCTCCACATGCCCCACTGGAATCCGGTGGTAAAAGGCGGACAGCGCCCCCGCAAAGGTAGTGGAGGTATCCCCGTGAACCAGCACCATGTCCGGCTTCAACGCCTCCAGCGCCTCATCCATACCGGCGAGGCATTTGCCGGTAATCGCGGACAGAGTCTGCCGGGGCGTCATAATATCCAGGTCCCAATCCGGTCTCAGGTCAAAGACCTGCAATACGGAGTCCAGCATCTGGCGGTGCTGGGCGGTGACACAGCAGAGGCTCTCGATCCCCTGCCGGGATGACAGCTCCTTCACCAGAGGACACATCTTAATGGCCTCCGGCCGCGTGCCAAAAACACTCAAAATTCGCAGCTTGTCCATTTCAGGATTCCCCGTCTCCTCTCTCCTCTTCGCCGTGTCCGCGGTCTTTCAGCTCCTCGATCTCCTCATGGATCTCCTCCCGAAGTTCCTTGGGAAAGACCACCCGGGCCGCCACAACCCCCACGATACAAAGGGCCGCAAACAGCAGCATGGCCTTCTGCTCTCCCCCGGTGGTCAGCACCACCGCAGAGAGGCCCAGAATCGCGGAGATCACGTACAGCGTGGCCACGGCCTGCTTCTGGCTCAGGCCCATGTCGATCAGGCGGTGGTGGATATGGCCCCGGTCGGCGTGCATGGGACTCTGTCCGTGGGCAACCCGGCGGATAAAGGCAAAGGCCGTGTCAAAAATGGGCAGTCCCAAAATCAAAAAGGGCACCGCAAAGGAAATCACCGCGTAAAACTTAAAAAGGCCCTGGATGGACATGGTGGCCAGAATGTAGCCCAGAAAGGTGGCTCCCGTGTCCCCCATAAACATTTTGGCGGGATTGAGATTGTAGGGAATAAAGCCTACGCAGGCCCCCACCAGCGCCGCCATCACAATGGCCACCTGGATCTCCGAGGCCATTAGGGCAATGATCAGCACCGTGGTGGCGGAGATGGCGGACACGCCGTCCGCCAAACCGTCCAATCCGTCGATCAGATTCACGGCGTTGGTGATGGCCACGATCCACAGCACCGTAAAGGGCACCGACAGCCAGCCCAGGACCCAATACAGATTGTCTGAGAAAATATTGGGATTTGAAAAAGCCTGAATCACCACGCCGCTCATAGCGGGGATCATGGCGGCTGCGATCTGAACGACGAATTTCAGCATGGCCGGCAGGGCCATAATGTCATCCACCACGCCCAGCACCACAATCATCACCGCCCCCAGGAGGATACTCCGCATCTCCGGCGTAATCTCCACAAAAAGCAGAATGCTGACCATAAAGCCGAAGAAAATAGCCAGCCCCCCCAGTCTTGGGATGGGTTTTTGGTGCATCCGGCGGTCGTCCTTCGGCACGTCGATCGCTCCCACCTTGTAGGCGAAGGTCTTTACCACCGGGGTCATGAGAAAACTGACCGCCAGAGCCGTTAAAAGGGCCAGCACCACATAGGCCACCGTCTGTGTTTGAAATACCATGTCGTTCCCCTTCAGCGGGCGATGAAGCCGATCTTCCGGTGGACCTTATCCAGAGTCCGCTGCGCCAGCCGGCCGGCCCTCTGGGCGCCCTCCCGGTAGATGCTCTCAAGATAGGCCTTGTCCCCCAGCAGACGGGCCGCCTCCTCCCGCATGGGACGCAGAAGCTCAATCACCGCCTCACCCACGGCGGGCTTAAACACGCCATATCCCTGGCCGGCAAACTCTGCCTCAGCCTCCTCCATCGTTTTGCCGGACGCGGCACAGTAGATGGTCAGCAGATTGGACACGCCGGGCTTGTTCTCCTTATCGTAGCGGACACTGGTCTCACTGTCGGTAACAGCCCGCTTGAACTTCCGCTGGATCATCTCCGGCGGGTCCATCAGGTTAACACAGCCCTCCGGGTCCGATTTGCTCATCTTGCTTAAGGGGTTGCCCAGACTCATGATCCTGGCTCCCTGGTCAACCCGCTGGATGAACGCCTCGGGCAGGACAAAGGTGTCGCTGTAAACGCCGTTGAACCGCTGGGCAATGTCCCGGCACAGCTCCACATGCTGGCGCTGGTCCTCCCCCACCGGCACGTAATCCGCCTGGTAGAGCAAAATATCCGCGGCCATCAGCACCGGGTAAGTAAAAAGACCGGCGGTGATATTGTCGGCGTGCTGCTGGGACTTCTGCTTGAACTGCGTCATGCGGCTCAGCTCGCCAAACTGGGTGTAGCAGCCCAGAATCCAGCCCAGCTCCGCATGCTGGGGAACATGGCTCTGGACGAAGAGAATGCTCTTTTGGGGGTCCAGGCCGCAGGCGACATACTGGGCCAGCTGCTCCAGCGCCCGGCGGCGCAGGTCCGCCGGATTCTGCCGCACGGTGATGGCGTGGAGATCCACAATGCAGTACAGGCAGTCATACTCGTCCTGCATCGCCACCCAGTTTTTGATCGCACCCATATAGGAGCCCAGTGTCAAATCGCCGCTGGGCTGAATACCGCTGAATACCCGCTTTTTTCGCTCTTGTCTTTCCATATTCGCACCTCGCTGTTTTGATGCCGCCGGAGGGACAAACCGCCGGGGCAGATTGACATAAACCAACTCAGTACAATAGTATACCACCTTTTGCCCTGTTAGGCAATCATTTACCGCTCCCAGCCTCATCTGATTTTTCCATGGGCGGCGCCTGGGATTTTGTATATATTTCCCGGGTTTTAAAAACACATTCCAGGGATCATCCGGCTAAAGCAGAAACCGGAAGGAAGAATCCGGTCAAACGCCCGGTTGGGGGCGCAAATCCCCTCTGAAAATCTCCGTGGAGCGCCAGGTCACGGCAGCCCCCGTCCGGGAATGCCGGAGAGTTCCAGAGGCTCCCCTGGTTCTCGCGGCCGCGCACCGCAGTTTCGCTCTTACACGGCTCGCCGGCCTATCGAGACCCTGCCTTCCGACCGCTTCCGCGCCTCCCGCAGCGGCTCAATTCTGCCCTCTATCACGAGTCCATTGACAGGAAGCTCAAAAGAAGCTTACAATAGAGATGAACTTTTCCATGCCGCCGTGCGGAAACAATCGATCTTGAGAGGAGATTTTTTACCATGCTGTGTGACAAGCGAAAAGATGAGCTGGAGGAACTCACCAGGAATTTGGTGGCGCAGCAAAGCGAATCCGGATCTGAGGACGGAGCCGCCGGAGTTCTAAAGCAGTACATGCTGCGTCATGGTTTTGACGAGGTAACCACGGATGATTCCGGCAGCGTCATCGGAAGGCTTTCCGGAAGCCGTCCCGGTCCCAAAGTATTGTTCGACGGGCACTTGGACACCGTTCCCGTGGCAAATCCAGCCGCCTGGACCCATGATCCCTATGGCTGTGAGATCGTGGACGGGCGGATGTACGGCCGGGGAACCTCAGATATGAAGGGCGCCGTGGCCGCCTTTACTGCCGCCGCCCGCTTTTTCAGCCAGGACCGGAACCGCGGCTTCGGCGGAGAGATCTACATCGCAGGTACCGTGCACGAGGAGTGCTTTGAGGGCGTGGCCGCCCGGAGCGTCAGTCAGACCGTCCATCCGGACTACGTGGTGATTGGAGAGGCATCCCTGTGCGATCTCAAGATTGGCCAGCGGGGCCGGGCGGAGATCGTGGTAGAGACCTTCGGCACACCCGCCCACTCCGCCAACCCGGACAAGGGCGTCAACGCGGTCTACGCCATGTGCAAAGTGGTGGAGGCCATCCGGCAGCTGCCCTGCCCCGAACATCCGGTGCTGGGAAAGGGAATCCTGGAGCTGACGGACATCAAGTCCTCCCCCTACCCCGGCGCGTCCGTGGTCCCCTCTCACTGCCGGGCAACCTATGACCGGCGCCTTCTGCCGGGCGAGACGGAGGAGAGCGTTCTGGCCCCGCTGCAGGCCCTGCTGGACAAACTCATGGCGGCAGATCCCGCCATCCGCGCCAAGGTCTCCTACGCCGGGGGGCAGGCGTCCTGCTATACCGGGAACACCATTCAGGCACGGCGGTTCTTCCCCGCCTGGCTGTACAATGAGGAGTGCGGTTTTGTCCAGGAGATTCTGGCAGAGCTGCGGGCCATGGGCCGGGAGATCGGAGTAACACAGTACAGCTTCTGCACCAATGGCAGCCATTACGCCGGGGAGGCAGGCATTCCAACCGTGGGCCTGGGACCCTCTCCGGAAAATCTGGCTCACACGGACGACGAGTACATCGAGCTGGAACAGCTGTATCTGGCCTGCGAGAGCTATCAGGCCATCATGCGGGCGCTTTTGAAATGACCTCGCCGCTCGCCCTCCGCAGTTCTTCTCCACAGGGGCAGTATGGCCCTAAAACGCTCCTGGCCCCAAAAGGGCCAGGAGCGTTTTGAATGCGCGGAGGCAGGATGCCGGGGCCGAATCTACCCGTCTGTTCCGTCAGACGCTCCTGCGGACGCCGCCCGGCCTCCGCTGGGTTCCTCCACCCCATAGCTGGGGTCCAGCAGGGCGGGACCGGTCTCCGCCGGGTCCGGCTGAGGCTCTGCGGGAACTGCGGCGGGCTGCACCCGCTCCGTCTCCCCGATCATCCCCCGGATATAGTCCGCAATGTCATCCAGCGTCTCCGCCTCCGAGATCTCCTCATAGAGGCCCCGCTCAAAGCGCAGGCCGTCCCCGGTGTCCAGGAACACGTACCGCAGCCCCTCGGAGAGGTAGAACTCCCCCAGGTCGGCGTAGCAGAACCAGCTGTCCCCGTCCCGCCGTCCGGTCTCCGGCGTGGCGGCAATGGGCATGAAGATAGCGTCGCTGCCCGTCCCCAACGCATCCAGAGGACCGGAAACGCTGGTGGACATATCCGGCCCGCCCATGTAGAGTACGGTCCGGGTCTCTCCTGCCGTCAGGTCTCCCCGGATGGGGCCGGTGACCTCCACATCCGCCACAGTGTACTGCATCTCAAAGCCTTCTCTCTCCACAACATAGTACCGCAGGTCCCGGACCGTTCCCCGAAAGATCACCGTATCCTGGGCGAAGATCTCCTCCGGGGACAGCCAGGCCAGACAGGCCGACGAGTCGACCTTCGCCTGATCTGCGGAGTCTCCCTCCGCCCGCTTTGTGGACGCGTTTTCCCCATCCCGCCCCTGCAGCTCCGCGATCTCCACACCGGTTGAGTAGTTGGAGGCGGGGCGTTTTCCAGCGCTGTCCCAGTATTCCGCGCCGTCCAAACCGCCGCCGGAGTCCGGAGCGCTCTCGGGATGATCCGCAGTCTGAAAATTTCCCTCCAGTTCCGCCCATCTCCGCGTATCCTCCAGGTATTCCAGGGCAAAACCTCCCGCCAGCACCAGTGCCAGACAGGCCGCCAGCATCCCGTACCGCCGCCAGGGGCGGTTCTGCCTTTTTACGCGTTCCGCGTCTGTGATCTGATCCTCCCGGACCTCCCCCACAGCCCGAAACAGCTCCTCTTTCGTCATAAGTCATAACCCTCCTCGATCAAATAGGCCCGCAGTCCCCTTCGGGCACGGTGGAGCAGGGACTTCACCTTCCCCTGGGTAAAGCCGTATCCGGCGGCGATCTCCTGGAGGGAGTCGCAGTACCAATACCGCCGCAAAAACACCCGCCGGCACTCCGGCGAGACCGTGTCCAGATATGCCGAGATGGTCTCCCCCAGCCGCCGCAGGTCAAAGTCCTCCTCCATGGGCGAATTTCCCACACACTCGGACAGTTCCTCCAGCACCGCCGAAAAGCCGCTCCGGCTCTGGGCGGTGTTGTAATCATAGCGGTCCAGCGCCGTATTGCGGGCGATACGCCCCAAAAAGGGCGGCAGCCGCCTGGGGCGCTGGGGCGGCATGGCGTTCCAGGCCCCCAGCCAGGTATCGTTCAGGCACTCCTCTCCGTCCCGGCCGTCCCCCAGCACCCGGCGGATAATGGCGGCGCAGTAGCCGCCGTACTTTGCCGCCGTGGCCCGAATGGCCTCCTCAGAACGCTGCCAGTACAGCTCGATGATGTCCTTGTCCTCCATATTCCTCACTTCCTTTTGAAAGCCGCTTTCACTCCTTTAGTCGGAAAAAAGCTCTCTTTGGTTGCGCAAAAACAAAAAAATTCAGGCAGGGAGCGCCCTCCCTGCCCACAAGCCCCCTGTCCTCTCTCCCGTCTCGCCGCCAAAACCGCCCCAGTTCGGGGCGAAGCCGGTCTTCCCTTTTCGAAGGAGTCCGGGCCAATCCCGGCCGGCGCGCCTTCTCACGGCGCGTTTTGCGGCGTCTCTCTCAAAACAAACCGCCGTACGGTTCCCGCGTCCTCCGTGCTGTTGGCAGCCACTCCCGCCGCATATCCGGGAAAGGTCTCAATCTCGTAATACGTCTCTCCATACCACAGAGGCGTCTCGGACCTCATCATTGTCGCAATCCCGTCGCCGCTGCGTTTGGTCCTCGCCTCCCGCCTAACCCAGCAGCGAAAAAACTCCTCCTCCGTGCACACATCCGCCAGCCTGCGCATGGACCGCCGGCTCACCGGGCGAATGTGTTCAATATCCACGCCTAAGGGCTTTTCCGAGAGTCCCACCAGCACGGCGCCGCCGGTGTGGCTCAAGCTGAACTGCACTTCTGAATGCTCCGGAAAATAGGGTTTTCCCAGATCCGTCCAGGCAATTTGGGGAAATTCCCTCCAACCGTACTGTTCCTGGAGCGCGCAGCGTAAAATATAATAGGCGCACAATGGCTCCCGGCGTCTCTCCTCCTGAATCCGCAGCAGCCGCTCCCTGCGCTCTGCGGGCAGAAGCGCCATCATAATCTCCGCCTCCTCTTCCGTCAGCGCCCGCTCGATCTTGGCGGCCCACAGCTCAACAGACATCCCTTCGCCCTCATTTCACGCTCATCTCTCTTTATATCCACATTGTATCCACTCTCCCCATCGGTGTAAATTCTCCTTTCCCACAAAAATTTTCTAAAAATTTGTGAAAAAAAAGAGGAAATCCGAATTCCGCGGGGTATATCTAGAATACTGTAGTGTATTTCGGCGCCGTCTCCCTGTATGACAAGCGGGAAATATGGAAAAACTGACCGAATGGAGGGACATCTCCCATGGCGTTTCCCCAAAGCTTTCTGGACGAGCTGACGGCGCGGTGCGACATCGTGGACGTGGTGGGCAGCTATGTCCAACTCAAGCGGAAAGGCGCCAATCTCTTTGGCCTGTGTCCTTTTCACAGTGAGAAAAGCGGCTCCTTTTCCGTCTCCCCGGACAAGCAGATCTATTATTGCTTCGGCTGTAAAAAGGGCGGCGGCGTGGTGAATTTCATCATGGAGGAGGAAAATCTGACCTTTCCCGACGCGGTGCGCTTCCTTGCCAAGCGGGCGGGGATGGAGGTGCCGGAGGAGGAGGGCGACCGGGAGGCCGGCCGCCGCAGGGCGCGGCTTTTGCAGCTGAACCGGGACGCGGCCATGTTCTACCACCAGCTTTTGTGGCAGGCAGATGGTCAGGCGGTACGGGACTACCTGGACCGCCGCCAGATCCGAAAGGCCACCGCCGTGAACTTCGGCATGGGCGCCTCGCCCGACGCCTGGGACACCCTGTTGACCGCCATGACAAAAAAGGGATATACCAAATCGGAACTTTTGACGGCGGGGCTGGCCGTACAGGGCAAAAACGGCGGGCTGTACGATAAATTTCGGAACCGCCTGATGCTTCCGGTGGTGGACACCCGAGGGGACGTGGTGGCCTTCGGCAGCCGGGTTTTGGACAAGTCCGAGCCGAAATATATGAACTCCTCGGAGACGCCGGTCTACAGCAAGCGGCGGGTTTTATACGGGCTGAACCTGGCAAAAAAAACCAAGCGCCCCAACATCATCCTCTGCGAGGGAAATCTGGATATCGTCACTCTTCACCAGGCGGGGTTTGACAACGCGGTGGCCTCCATGGGTACGGCCCTTACCGTAGAGCAAACCCGCCTCCTCTCTCGGTTTACCAAGGAATTGGTATTGTGCTACGACAACGATAACGCCGGAAAAATCGCCACGGAGCGGGCCTTGCAGATTTTGAACAACTCGGAATTCTCCGTCAAAGTTCTCCAGCTGCCCCAGCGGCGGACAGAGAGCGGAGCGCTGGTCAAGCAGGACGCGGACGATTTCATCAAGCTCCAGGGCGCGGCAGCCTTTGAGCAGCTGCTGAGCGGCAGCGAGCACGGCGTGGAATTCCGCATGGCCCAGATTGCCGGAAAATACGACCTCGCCGACGATCAGGCCCGGGTGGCCTACAGTGAGGAGATCAGCGGTCTCCTGGCCTCCCTCTCCAGCGCCGTGGAGCGGGAGATCTACTCCGTCCGCGCCGCAGAGGCGGCAAAGATCGCCCCGGAGGCCATGAAACTGGAGGTCCAGCGGGCTTTCAAGCAGCAGCGCGCCCGGGAAAAGCGGGCGGAACTGCGAAAAGACCTGAACCCCGCCGCCCAGCTCCAGCCCAAAGAGCGAACACTGCGCTATGAAAACATACGCTCCGCCCGGGCGGAGGAGGGCATACTGCGGCTCCTTTTGCTGGACGAGGGCCTGTTCCCCCCCACCCCGCCCCTGGAGGAGACCGACTTCTCCTCCCCCCTGCTGGGCCGGGCCTTCGGCCTTTTGTGGCAGGCGAAGGAGGCGGGCCGCCCCGTAACCCTGGCGGCTCTTACCGGGACGCTGTCCCCGGAGGAGATGAGCCATATCGCGGCGGTGTGTCAACAGCCGGAATCCACGCAAAACGGCGGGCGGGCCATGGCGGACTACATACGCGTAATCCGGGAGGAGGGAACCCCGGAGGACGGCAGGGACCCCCTGCTGGCGGCAACAGAAAAATACAAAGACAAGAAGGGTACTGGAGGAAAGCAGCATGGCTAATGAAAAGGAATTGACCCCTATGGAACTGAAACAGCAGGCAGACGCCCTCCCGGCCGGCGCCGAAGCGAACGAGAACGCTGCCGCTCATAGGCCGGCTGCCAAGTCCGGAAAGAAAAAGGCGGAGGAGGCTCCTCCTCACGTCCTCACCGATGAGGAGGCCAAGAAGGCCGGAATTCTCCGTCTGGACGACAAGCAGGTGGCCGCCCTTCCCGCCGCCAGCTGGCTCGCCGGCAATGAAAAATTGCGGGAACTGCTGGCCCGGGCAAAGAAGCGGGGCAAGCTGGACTCCGGAGAGCTGATGGAGGCGGTGGACGACCTCAATTTAGAGGGCGACCAGATGGACCAGCTGTACGATTCTCTGGAGGCCCTGAATATTGACATCAGCTCTGATGACCTGCTGCTGCGGGACTTGCCTGACGACGAACCCGCCGCCGAGGAGATCGCCGACGTAGAGGAAGAGGAACTGGTAGATCCCAATACACTGGTCAACAACTTCTCTTTGGACGATCCCGTTCGAATGTATCTCAAAGAGATCGGAAAAGTGCCTCTGCTCACCCCTGACGAGGAGGTGGGTCTCGCCCAGGCCATGTCCGCCGGAAACGAGGCCGCCCAAAAACTGGCGGAGACGGCGCGCCAGCGGGAAAACGGAGAGGCGGTCTCCGCCACCGCCGCAGAGGAGGCCGCCTGGCGGCGGGACTACAAAAAAGGCGAGGCCGCCAAGCAGAAGCTGGCAGAGGCCAACCTCCGCCTGGTGGTATCGATTGCCAAGCGGTACGTGGGCCGGGGCATGCTGTTTCTGGACTTGATCCAGGAGGGCAACCTGGGCCTGATCAAGGCTGTGGAGAAATTTGACTGCACCAAGGGCTTTAAATTCTCCACCTATGCCACCTGGTGGATTCGCCAGGCCATCACCCGGGCCATCGCCGACCAGGCCCGCACCATCCGCATTCCCGTCCACATGGTAGAGACCATCAACAAGGTCATCCGGGTCAGCCGGCAGCTGCTTCAGGAACTGGGACATGACCCCTCCCCCAACGAAATTGCCGCCGAAATGAACATGCCTGTGGACAAGGTGCGGGAGATCTTGAAGATTGCCCAGGAACCCGTCTCTCTGGAAACGCCCATCGGCGAGGAGGAGGACTCCCATCTGGGGGACTTCATTCCCGACGAAGGAGCCAGTGAACCCAGCGAGGCCGCCTCCTTCACGCTGCTGAAAGAACAGCTGATGGACGTCCTCTCCACACTGACTCCCCGGGAGGAGAAGGTTTTAAAGCTCCGCTTCGGCATTGAGGACGGCCGCACCCGCACACTGGAGGAGGTCGGGAAGGAGTTTAACGTCACCCGGGAACGCATCCGCCAGATTGAGGCCAAGGCCCTGAGAAAGCTGCGCCATCCCAGCCGGAGCAAGAAATTGAAAGACTTCCTGAACTGACGCAGACCCGCGCTCATCTTACGATGGGCGCGGGTCTATCACCTCGCTTTTTCCGCAGGGAAACCGCGAGGACAGGCACCGGAAAATCCACTATCATAGCAGACAGAGAGGAGCGATGGAAATGGAATGGATTCAGCGGCTCAACGATGCCATGTCGTATGTGGAGGAGAACCTGACCGGGGAGATCTCCCTGGAGGGCGCGGCCCGGCGGGCCGCCTGCTCCGCATACCATTTTCAGCGGATGTTTCCCTGCATGACCGGCATCAGCTTTTCTGAATACGTCCGCCGGAGGCGGATGACCGCAGCTGCCATGGACCTGGCGGAGGGCGCAAAAGTCATTGACACAGCAACGCGTTATGGCTACGACTCCCCCACGGCCTTCAACCGGGCGTTTCAGAGCGTCCACCACCTGCCTCCCAGCGCCGCGCACGCCCGGGGCACGGAATTGCGGGCCTTTCCTCCCATCACCTTTACTCTTTCTATCAAAGGAGAACATGCCATGGAGTATCGGATTGAGGAGCGGGAAGCCTTCCGGGTGGCGGGCTTTGCCATGCGGGAATCCATGACCCTGGAGGACTGCTTTGAGAAGGTCCCCGCTTTCTGGGGACAGACCGCCGGAGAGATTCCCCGGCTGGCGGCCCTGATGGACGGCTCCGGCCCCATGGGAGTCCTGGGGGTCTCCGCCTATGACGGCGGGGCTTTCTCCGGGTACTACATCGCCGCGGCCACCCAGGCCCCCGTGCCGGAGGATATGGAGGAATACAACGTCCCAGCGGGAACCTGGGCGGTGTTTCCCTGCCGCGGTCCCATGCCCCAGGCCATGCAGGACCTCCAGCGGCGGATCATCAGCGAGTGGCTGCCCAGCTCCGGCTACGAGTATGCCGAGGCTCCGGACATTGAGGTCTACTCGGCGGACAACTGCCACAATGAGGTCTGGCTGCCCATTGTGCGAAAGAGACAGCGGATATAAAGACCGGAGGGAGCAGCGCTCCCTCCGGTCTTCTCCTTTAATACCGGTACTTCTTCCGCTTGCCCACAAGGAACAGCACGGTAACCGCCACCGCCAGGATATCGGCAACTACGGTGGAGAGCCAAATACCGTCCAGTTTCCAAATCCGGGGCAAGATCAGCACCGCCAGGCACTGGAATACCAGTGTCCGCAGAAAGGAGATCAACGCGGAGGTAAGCCCGTCGTTCAAAGCGGTAAAGAAAGAGGATCCAAAGATCGCCAGACCTGAGAACAAGAACGTAAAGGAGAAGATGGCAAAGGCCCGGACTGTAATGGCCAGCAGCTCTGCGTCATACCCCACAAACAGCATGGAGAGTGGCCGGGCCATCGTCTGTCCCGCGGCAAACATCAGCAGGGAAAACACGCCGACCAGCGCCAGGCTTCTCTTCAGCAGCCCCCTGCCCTCCTCATAGTTCCCGGCTCCGCTGTGATAGCTGATCACCGGCGCCACGCCCACGGAGTACCCCAGAAACACCGCCTGGAAAACCAGGCTCACATACATCAAAACACCGTAGGCCGCGATGCCGTTCTCCCCGGCATACTTCATCAGCTGCACATTGAACAGCATGCTCACAAGGGACATGGAGATATTGCTCATTAACTCAGAGGAGCCGTTGGCGCAGGCCCTTCGCAGCGCCTTGCCGTCAAAGCCGCAGCGTACCAGCCGCAGGCGGCTGGCGTTCTTCCGTCCAAAGTAAAAAAGCGGAGCCGCGCCCCCCACCAACTGGCTCAGCGCCGTGGCCGCCGCCGCACCCTCCAGACCAAGGCGGAAAACGCCCACAAACAGCGCGTCCAGCACCATATTGGTCATCCCTGCCGCCACCGTCACACAGAGACCCAGCTTCGGCTTCTCGGCCGTGGCGAAGAGGCACTGAAACTCAAACTGCAAAATATAGAAGGGAACCGCCAGCAGGTTGATGGTGCCGTAGACCACACAGTCCCGCAGCAGCTGTCCCTGCGCCCCCATCAGTACCGCCACCCGCGGGAGAAAAGCAATTCCCAAGACGGCCAGCGCCACGCCCCCTGCCGCCGAGGTATAGACCAGCAGGGAGAAGATCTCGTTGGCCTTCTCCTCCTTCCCCTCTCCCATCGTCTTGGCGATCAGGGCGCCGCCGCCGGTTCCAAACATGAAGCCGATACAGCCTAAAATCATCAGGTAGGGCATGATGAGATTGACGGCGGCAAAGGGCGTCTTTCCCACAAAGTTGGAGACAAAGAACCCGTCCACCACACCGTAGATCGATGTAAAAATCAGCATGACGACGGATGGGAATGTAAAGCGCAGCAGACGCCGGCATGTAAAATGATCAGATAGCCGAATCATAAAAATGTTCTCCTAATTGGGGCCTCCCGGCCCAAAACTCCTCTCAAAGCTGTTTCGCCCTCTCTCGGAGAGCCGACAAAAACGCCTCCGCCAGCTCCAGATACTTCTCCACGTCCTCCCGGGGCCAGGAGGCGAAAATATCGTTCTCAATCTCGATGATCTTCCCCGCGGTCCGCACCGCCAAGGCCTGCCCCGCCTCTGTCAAGCAGACGCTCTTGCTCCTGGCGGAGACCGGTTTCAGGTAGACCGCTCCCTCCGTCTCCAGCTTGCGCAGAGCGGAATTCACCGTCTGCTTGCTCAGGCCGGAACAGCGGCAGATCTCCCGCAGAGGACAGGGACTCCCTCTGTCGCAGATCGTATAGAGGACAATCATAGCGCTGTCGGACAGCCCCAGCTTGAACGACATCTCGTGGTACACGGCGTCAATCTCTCCCGAGAGATGATTGTACCGCTTGATCGCTTTTGAAGAATCGTATTCCACCATCTATCCCCCCTGCTCCATCTGTCCGAAATCGTACTGTTCTAAGCAGTATAGTACGATTTCGGACATTTGTCAAGGGTGGTCGGCGGAAATTTTTGAAGGCGGGAAACTGCCCTCGGATCCTTCCCCGCTTTTAACGCGAATCTGCATTGCGCCATGACCGGCGGGTTCTAAACCCGGCCGGTTTTCACAGGGGTCTTCCAAGCGGGATCACAGCGTCAGCCGCCGCCCCGCAGATCCTTGTAAATTTCTGCTTGACATTACTACAAGCATGTAGTAATATGATATTGTACTACACCGGTGTAGTTATTCGCCGGACTGCGGAAGCGGCCGCTTCCGCAGTCCGGCGGGCTTGGAGGTAATGTGTATGAAACTCTTTCAGAGCCTGTCCGACTCCGAGATGGAGATCATGCGGTATGTGTGGGACTCCGGCGAGTCCGTGACCACGGCGATTCTGCTGGAGGCATTTGCCCATAAGGGCTGGAAGGCCCAGACCGTGTCCACCTTTCTGACGCGCCTTGCGGACAAGGGCGCGCTGCGGGTGGAGAAGCGGGGCAAGGCCAACGTCTACTTCCCCGCTATAACAGAAGCGGAGTACCACAAGCTGGAGGCCCGGCACCTGGTGGACTCCATGTACCACGGCTCGGTGCTGGATTTTCTGGCGGCGTTTTACGGCGGCAAGGGCGTCAGTCCCGACGAGGCCGACGAGCTGAAACGCTGGTTTGACAAGGAGGCCGGCATATGATGAACACCCTCGCCGGCATGGGGCTGGCGGGCAGCGCCGTGCTGCTGCTGTGGCTGCCGGCGTCTAAATTACTCAAAAACCGCCTGCCTGCCCGCTGGTACTACCGGATCTTGAAAATCAGCCTATGTTTCTTTCTGATTCCCGTGGGCCGCCTGCTCTCTCTGGCGGGACAGGCCCTGTCGGCGGCGCGGCCCGCCGCGTCGCTCCCCGTGTCCATCCCGGCGCAAGCCGTCCCCAACATTCCCGCGGCGGCAATCCCACAGCTGCCCCTGCCCGCCCTTGCTCCCGCTCCGGCTCCCCTGCCGGAGACCCGCGCCTTCGTCCTCTCCGCCGGCGGCCTTCGGACGCTGGCCGCCATCTGGGCCGTAGGGGCGGCGGCAATGCTGGCGTACAAGGCCTATGTCTACTTCCGGCTCCGCCGCCGGGTATTCCGGCAGAACCGGCCTGTCTCCTCCAAGGGGGCACAGCTGGTATTCCGGTCCTGCAAGCGGCAGCTGGGAATCCAGAGTATGGTGGACCTTTGGGAGAATCCCGCGGTGCGGTCTCCCTTCGCAGCAGGGGTGCTGCGGCCCACGGTGGTGATCCCCGCGGTGTCCCTGGAGCAGGAGGAGCTGCGCTACCTCTTTCTCCACGAGCTGACCCATATCAAATGCGGCGATCTGTTGGTGCGCTTCGCGGCCATGACCGCCCTGATTATCCACTGGTATAACCCCTTTGCGTACCTGCTGTGCCGGAGCATCCAGACTCTCAGCGAACAGAGCTGCGACGAGCGGATCGCCGGTCCCCTGCCGGCGGAGGAACGGTATGTGTACGGCAATGTCATTTTGAAACTAGCAGCCACCGCAGCGGCGGGAAGCGGCGACTGGGCCGCGTCCCTGTCCGCCAGAGAAACCATTGAAAGGAGATTGATCCGTGTGCTGCACACTAAAAAATTAAAAGGCCCCAAGCGATTGGCGGCCCTGGCACTGGCAATTGCCATCCTGGCCTGCGGCGGCGGAGCCGCCCTGGCGGCCCGGAGTCCTCTGCCCGTATCCCAAAGGACCGGGAAGACCCCGCAGACCGTCTCCACCGTCCAGACGGGGAACCCCGAAAACAGCGGCGGGAGCGCCACAGCGCCTGTTGGGACTGCGCCCACCGTCCCGGCCCCCAGGGAGGACGGCGCGGAAGCCCCGGAGACCCCCGAGACAGACAGGCCCGTCACCACCAATGGAACCCCCAGCGAGGCGTTTTTAAAGGAGCTGCGGGCGCACTTTGGCGCATCGGAGAACACACCGGTGCTGTTCGGCGACCATGAGCTGATCCTCCAGCGGGGAGGTACATTGCTGCCGGATGAGGAATTCAGCTCTTACTGCGCCAAGTTTACCCCCAGTCCCCAATCCACCTGCACTGCGATCTACAAGACATTTTATACGAAGGAGAGTGAGATTCATCCCTCTGCCAGTAAATCCGTCTTGCATTCTCAGGAGGAATACCAGGTGGGAAACAGGGACATCCTGAACAAATACGAGTTGGAGGAACTCAAACAGCTGGTCAACGGCGAATACCCCAAAAACAGCCGCGGAGAGAGCTATGGTTCCGATATAATGAGCGGCTATGTGGGCTACCGCCCCGACCTCTTCGCCGCACTGGGTACCAAGGGAGAGGATGGCTATCTTGCCCGGACGGAGATCCCCCCCAACGCCCCCACCCTTCCCGAAGATGAATGCCCCCACAGTTTTCTCTTCCCCCTCTATGACTCGGAGCACCGGGAGATTGGAAAATTTGAGAGGAAATGCGGCGGGCATACGGACTTTGCCGCAGCCGGCATGGACATTGATGAGGCCAAGGCCGCCATCGCCGCCGGGTCCAACACCATAGACGAAGACAAGGCGGCCACGGCGTCCGCCACCATCACCTACGACGACCCCAGTGAGGAAACTCTGGCCATGATCCGCAGGGAGCTTGCGGCCAAATGGCCAGAGGACAACATCACCGCCAACACTCCCATCCACTTCGGCGACAAGGACCTGATTCTCAGCCGGGGCGGCACATTGCTGCCGGATAACGACCCGAAATCCTATGGAATAACCGGCAGCAGCATTTATAAAAAATTTCTGGACAAAAACGGCGAGATGCAGAGCGAATACCTGGTGGGCAACAAGAACGCTGTCGACCCCAGGGAGGTCTGGATGCTGGACACCCTGACGCCGGACGGCGACTACCCCAAAAACAGCCGGGGAGAGAGCTACGGACATATGAACCTCTTCGCCTACGTGGGCTACTGGCCGGACCTGGAGTACCTGGCGGAGTACCCTTACGAGAACCGTCCCGCCGGATATGTCTACAGCCGCGACGACGCAAACTCCCCGCTGAACAGGTATGACCCGAATGCCGCGCAGAAGCCCAGAACGCAGATAGACAGCCCCGCCTACCAGGCGTGGCGGACGGAGAACCCCAGCCCCACCGCCGTTCCGCTGTACGACTCCGAGGGCAACATCATCGGAAGCTACGACTACGGCCCGAGTTCCAGTCTGGACACCACCGGTATGAGTATTGAAGAGGCCAAAGCCGCTCTTGAAAACGCCCCCTGATCACTAATAGCCCAGACCACATATGGAAGAGGCCCCAGCTGAATCGGCTGGGGCCTCTGTTCCGTGCTTTTATGATAAAGCGCCGGCGGAGACGCTTCGCTGCCGCCGTTTTCCCTGGCGGAAGGGGTTCAGGCCGCGCCCCGCGCGGTATTACGGGGGCTTGCGGGAGTTTTGCCCCTGCACCCCACAGTTTTTTTGAAAAAGGTTTATGCAAAAACCCTATCCCAGGTAGCTGAGCAATCTGCCCGTCTCAATGGCCGCCAGCTCCCGCACGCCGTCAAAGTCCACATAGGGGTTATAGACTCCCTCCAGCTTGTCGTGATTGGCCTTGGCGTCTTTCAGCGCCGCCACGGCCTCCTCCCGCAGAAGGGCTGCCATCCTGGCCTGGAACCGCAGGCGGTTTCTGCCCTCGATCTCCACCATGGCGTCCAGGCGGATGCGGCGGTAGGGCTTTTTTCCGTAGTCCATGCCGGGGCGGGAGGTGACAAATCCCAGCCCCAGGCCGGGGATCAGCAGGTGCTCGATGCGGCCCAAGTCCTCCGGTGAGGGACAGACAACCGTATCCCAGCCCTTGGCCGCCGCCGCCGCGTGAATTCGGGCCAGGCCCTCCCCGGCCAGCTCCCAGCCGTCGGAAAACTCATAGACCCTGGGACACAGGGCGTCCACGCTGTCAAACCGCCAGACGTACCCTTTGTGAGTAATGCTGCCCAGGAAGCGCCGGGTGGTCTTTCCCCTCTCCCCGCCCCGGCGGCGCAGCTCCCGGGCGATGATGCCGGAGATCCGCCGGTCCGCCCTCTCCCGGTCAAATCCGGCCCGAACGGCGGCCACCGCATCCAGCTCCACCTGCCGGGCGGCCTTCAAGCTGTGGTAGGCCCGGACATAGGCGGCCTTGTAATCCCGGGTGTGGGTTTTAACCGCCCCGGCATCCGCCTTGGCGGCGGTGAGGTCATAAAACCGTCCCAGGTCCACATACCGGTCCACCGCCGCCGGATATTGGGGTTCGATGACGTGGGAGAGCGCACCGGAAGGACACCGGAGATGCCCTCAGCTCTTACCTGAGACCATCTGTCTCCTTTAAAATCAGGCAAAAAGCCCGCCGCCAGCCATCATACAGATGGCCGGCGGCGGGTTTCCTTACGGAAATAAAGAAGAGAGGGTATCAGTAAATTCAGGGAGCCTGCGGGTCAGTTCTCGTTATAGCTCTTCTCCAGGCGGACATAATCCCGGTAACGCAGGTCGGCTTCTCTCTGCGCCTGCGCAAAGAGCTTTTCTGCGGCCTCAGGGTGCTTGACCTTCAATCCGGCATAGCGGACCTCGCCATCCAGGAATTCGCTGACCGGCAGGCTGGGCTGTTTATAATCCAGGGAGAAGGGTTTCTCCGCCCGGTCCGGGTTATAGCGGTACAGCGGCCACAAACCGCAGTCCACCGCCTTTTTCATCTCAGCCTGGACATTGTTCATCCCGGCCTTGATGCCGTGGTTGATACAGGGGGCGTAGGCGATGACAATGGAAGGTCCCTTATGGTCCACCGCCTCGGTAACGGCCTTCATCAGCTGGCCGGGATTCGCTCCCATGGCCACGGAGGCCACATACACATTGGGATAGGTCATCATCAGACGGCCCAAGTCCTTTTTGGCTGTGCGCTTGCCGCCGTCCGCGAACTTGGCGGAGGCGCCCACCGGCGTGGCCTTCGAGGACTGCCCGCCGGTGTTGGAGTACACCTCGGTGTCCACCACGAAGACGTTGATATCCTCGCCGGAGGCCATCACATGGTCCAGTCCGCCGTAGCCAATGTCATAAGCCCAGCCGTCGCCGCCGAAGAGCCAGACCACCTTCTTGGCCAGCTGGTCCTTGTTCAGCAGGATGGCCTCCGCCAGCCTCCCGGCCTCGCCGGTGAGCTTCGCCTTTTCCAGAGCGGCCACCAGGGCGCGGGCGTCGGCGTCGTTGGCGTCCAAATCATCGAAGGAGGACAGCCACGCATTGACCGCCGTCTCCACCTCGGTGCCGGATACCATGGGCAGCAGGGTCTCTGCCTGAAGTCTCACATATTCCCGGCGCTGCTTCACGGCCAGCACCATTCCCAGGCCGTTCTCCGCCTGATCCTCAAACAGCGTGCCGTAGAAGGCGGGTCCCCGGCCCTCCTTATTCTTGGTGTAGGGCAGAGACGGGAACGCTCCGGCCCACGCCAGGGAGCATCCCACGCCGTTGACCCAGTAGGTCTTTTCGCCATAGAGCTGGGTGAGGAGCTTCGCGTAGGGCGTCTCGCCGCAGCCGGCGCAGGCTCCGGAGAACTCCACCAGGGGCTGGCTGAACTGGCTGCCCTTGAGGGTCTTTCTATTGAACACACCGGGCTTGTCGGAGAGGGAGAGGGCATAGTTCCAGTTGGTCTCATCGTACATCCCATCGTCCGCCGGAGCCATGGTCAGGGCCTTGTCCTTGGCAAGACACGAGGCGGCGCAGGAGCCGCAGCCCGTGCAGTCCATCGTACTGACCTGGAGGCGGTACTTCAATCCCTGCGCACCCTTGGCGTCCACCATCTCAAAGCCGGCGGGAGCGGCTTTCGCCTCCTCCTCATCGACCAGATATGCGCGAATTGCCGCGTGGGGGCAGACAAAGGTGCACTGGTTGCACTGGAGGCATTTGGCGGAGTCCCAAACGGGCAGCGCGGAGGCGATGCCCCGCTTGTCGTATTTGGAGGTCCCCAGGGGATAGGTGCCGTCCTGGTGGGCCAGGAAAACGGAGACAGGCAGATCATCGCCCCTCTGGCGGTTGCAGGGCACCACGATCTTCTTCACCACATCGGGCAGATTCTCATCCACCTTGCGCTCGTCCCTGGCGCTGGACCAGGCGCTGGGAACATCCACCTTCACAGGGCTGTTAATCCCGGCGTCCACGGCGGCCAGATTCATATTGACCACCTTTTCACCCTTTTTGGCATAGGTCTTTCGGGCGGCCTCCTTCATGTAGCGAACGGCATCCTCCACCGGCATGACCTTGGAAAGCTTAAAGAAGGCGGCCTGTAAAATCAAATTGGCATGGTTGCCCAGCCCCAGCTGGCGGGCAATGCTGTTGGCGTCCACGGTATAGAACTGAACGTTGTGGTCCGCGATGTACTTCTTCACGTCGCCGGGCAGATTCTTTTCCAGCTCCGCGCCGCTCCAGGAAGTGTTCAGCAGGAATGTGCCGCCGTCCTTGATCTCGTGGATCATGTCATAGCGGCTGATATAGGACTGGGCATGGCAGGCCAAGAAATCCGCGGCCTTGATGAGATAGGTGGAGCGAATCGGCTCCTTACTGAACCGAAGATGGCTCTTGGTAATGCCGTAGGACTTCTTGGAGTCATACTCGAAATACGCCTGGGTGTACATCCCGGCGTGGTCGCCGATGATCTTGGCGGAGTTTTTATTGGCACCCACGGTGCCGTCAGACCCCAGGCCCCAGAACTTGCAGGACACCGTGCCGGCGGATTCGGTGATCAAAGGCTCCCGCACGTCCAGGGACAGATGTGTCACATCATCCACCACACCGATGGTAAAGGGCGTCTTTGGCGCGGCGGCATTCATGTTGTCAAAGACGGCCTTGATCTGGGCGGGGGTCACATCCTTGGAGGCAAGGCCATAGCGGCCGCCATAGATCTCGGGGGCATGCTTATCATTGGCATAGGCGGCGCAGACATCCAGGTACACCGCCCCGGCAATGGCGCCGGGTTCCTTGGACCGGTCCAACGCCGTGATCTTTTTTACGGTTTTGGGCATCTTGCTGAGGAAGTACTGCATGTCAAAGGGCCGGAACAGGTGAATTTGAAGCATGCCCACCTTCTCGCCCCGGGCGTTCAGGAAATCCACCACCTCTTTGGCGGCCTCGCAGGCGGAACCCATCAGGACAATGACCCGGTCGGCGTCCCCGGCGCCGTAGTAATTAAAGATATGATAGTCCCTGCCGGTGATCCGGTTGATTCCCTGCATATAGCCCTCCACCAGAGCGGGGATGGCGTCATATGTGCCGTTGTTGGCCTCTAGGGACTGGTAATAGACGTCGGGACCCTGGACAGTGGTCCGCTGGAGGGGATGCTCCGGATTCATCGCGATCCGGTGGTACGCCTCCAAGGCCTCCCGGTCCATCAGTCCGGCAACGGCATCCAGGTCGATCATCTCAACCTTTTGAATCTCGTGAGAAGTCCGGAAGCCGTCAAAGAAATGGACAAAGGGCACGCGGCTCTTCACGGTTGTCAGGTGGGCCACCGCCGCCAAATCCATGACCTCCTGGACGCTGGCAGTGGACATCATAGTCACGCCGGTGGTGCGGCAGCTCATCACATCCTGATGGTCGCCGAAGATATTGTTGGCATGCTGGGCCACAGACCGGGCCGCCACATGGAACACGGCGGGCATCCGGTGGCCGGACATGATATACATATTGGGAATCATCAGCAGCAGGCCCTGGGAAGATGTAAACGTAGTGGCCATAGCTCCGGCCTCAGCCGCGCCGTGAAGCGCGCCGGCTGCACCGGCCTCGGACTGCATTTCAACCAGCGTCACCTGTTGGCCAAACATGTTTTTCCGGCCGTCCGCAGCCCACTCATCCACCTTCTCGCTCATAGGAGAAGAGGGCGTAATGGGAAAAATCCCAGCCACATCCGTAAAGTGGTACGCAACAGTGGCGCAGGCCTCGTTGCCGTCCATCGTTTTCATGATTTTTTTCTCAGACATGAACATCCTCCTCAATCAACTCTCTTTTTGTTTTGCGGTTTCTGTGCTCTCTCATTCGTGCGGTAAATCCAGGCCGTCAAGCTCAAACGAGTTTGTTCTATATTACCGTTTATCGTTCTTAAAAATTATTATATAATGTCAACCATCGTTTGTCAATAACGAATATAAGTTGTCTATACAAAACACTTAAAAATATTTTCGCCATGAAAGCTTAACGCCTCTTGACCGCCCCAGCGCAGAAAGGCTCTTCGGTAAAAACTATTCGCCTGACTAGCTGTCAGAACCGCCTTTGGCGGTATATTTTGATTTCAAACAGACCGAAAAAATCTGTAAAGTTGACTATGTCCGGCAGATTTGCCAACATTTTCCACCTTAAACTCCCCTGGACTATCCGCCGCAGCTCTGCTGTGCCCATACAGTAAATTCTATATTATAATGTTTTGTTTTGTATATACGAGCTATATGTCTGTTTTCTTTACAGTCTGCAAACGGATGCCCGCTCTCTATTAACGGCATCTATCCGCCGGATTTGCTATAATGGACACATAAAACAGGCGCCATACAATCCGGGCGCCGGAAGGGAGCGCGTATGGAGAGCATCGCCGCGAAATATCTGCACCGGGGGGAGGAGATCTGTTGGACGGGCCAGCCGGAGAGTTTTCCTCTGCTGGGAAAAAGCACGAAGCTTCCGGTTCTTTTGAACTGGTGCGCAACCGGTGTCATTACCGCACTATTTTTGGCCTACTACTTTTTGGCGCTGTGCAGGGAAACCTGCAGTCCCGTCTTTGTGGGGCTGGTTTTGGCAGTCGCCGCGACAATCATGTACGCTCCCGTAAAAAAGCAGCGAAATCTAAAGGGCGCAAGATACTACATTACCAATGAGCGGGCAATGGTTGTGACCCGGGACGCATCTTACTACTGCCTGGATTTAAAGGATCTGGACCATGTACGGACCATTCAGGATTCAGAGGGTGCGGCCTGTCTGCTTTTGGGCAGCGGCCTGGCGCGGAAGCCGGAAAAAGGCCTGGACTGGCGCAGTCAGACCGTAAAACCCGCTGTCCACACAGAGGGTCCCTGGGACTACACGGAGTCCATGATCTTCTTTCGGGTTGCGGACCTGGATGGGGCAATGGAGGCTCTGCGCTGCGCGGCGGCGTCTTGACCGGCAGGTACAGATTCCGCCGCACACAGCCGCACAGACCAAAAATGCCGCTTTAGATTAAAAAATCTGGCCGGGGAGAGCGTGATGTTCTCCTTGGCCAGGTTTTTTTGATCCATACTGATAGTGGCGAACAACGCCGCCTGCGTGCACAGATACCTATGTCTTTTCCGTGTGGTTTTCCCATCTGGACATGCCGTTTTCAAAGATTCCAAAGCTGTCCAGTACCTTGCCCGCGATCTGCCGCACCATGTCCTCCACGGAGCCAGGCGCGTGATAGAAGGACATCACCGGCGGAATAATTGTGCAGCCCATCTCCGCCAACGCCAGTAAATTCCGGCAGTGGATCACGCTCAGGGGCGCCTCCCGGGGCACGACCGTCAGCTGCCGGCGCTCTTTCAGCGTCACGTCCGCAGCCCGCAGCAAAAGATTCTCCGAAAAGCCGGATACAATGCCGGCCACAGTTTTCATGCTGCAGGGGACGATCGCCATCCCCTCCGCGCGAAAGGTGCCGCTGGCAATGGAATTGGCCAGATCCTCCGGAGCGCAGTTCACATCCGCCAGGGACATCAAATGCTCCGGACCAGGCGCATACTCCAACTCCGCCGTTCTCCTGGCGGCCTTTGTCATCACCAGAAAGGACCGCCAGCCGGGTTCCCTTTGCAGACGCTCCAGCACCGCCGCCGCAATGGCGATGCCGGAGGCGCCGCTGACGCCAATCACAATATTCTTCTCCATACTCGTCTTCCCCCTGTCTGACACCATCATAGCAAAAGAACCCGTGCCTGTCCACACCCTCAGCCCTCATGGGAGACCGCCGGGGCGGTTTTGTCACTGCGGAAGGAGAGATAGGCTCCGCTCAAAATCAGCGCGATGCCGGCCACCGTGCCGGCCACCAGGTGTTCCTTCCACAGCAGCACCCCAAAGGCGGAGGAGAAGATCACCGACAGGTAATTGTAAATGGAGATCTCGCCCGCCGGAGCATATTTATAGGCAGAGGTGTTGAAATAGTTGAACAGCAGTGCAGAGACTCCCAGGCACAAAAGCTTGACCCACTCCACCCCGCTGGGCATCACAAACCCTCCCAGCATCATAACCGGAAACGCGGCGATGACCGTTACAATATTATAATAAAAGACAATCGTGGGCGTGTCCACGGTCTGCTTCAGCTTTCGCACCATCGTATAGGAACAGCCCGTAATAACCGCCGAGGCAAAGGCGATCAGGTAGCCGGTCTCCACATGGGAAAAGTTGGGGCGGATGATGCACAGCGCCCCGGCAAAGCTGACCAGCAGCGCCAGAACATGTCCCCTGCGCAGGCGCTCCCGCAAAAATGCCGCGGCCAGAACAGTTACTACAAAGGGACTCAAATTTACCAGGGCCATCGTCTCCGCCAGAGGCGCCTGGGCCACCGCCGCGTAATAGGTAAACGCGCCCAGCACACCGCTAAATCCCCGCAGAATCAGCAGGGGCTTTTGTCTTCCGCTGAGCCGCTGGTGCTTGACCAGCATCGTTCCACTGGCCACAATCAACATCACCGCACCGCGAAAAAACAAGACCTCTACCGTGGGCAGCGTGCCGCCGATCCACTTCACGCACACAGAGATCATGGAGTAAAACAGGGCGCTGAGAACGGCCAGAAAAGCCCCCTTTTTGCGGTTTGTAAGAACTGGTTTCATAATCACCCTTCCTCCCTGCCAATCCGCCATGAAGGATTCGCTCTCCCCATCTGTTTTTGCAGGCGGGGAAAGCGAATCCGCAGGCCATTCTCACTGATTTTGGGCCGACTCCTCCTGGAGGGTCTTCTCAATCTCAGCCATCTCCTCATCGGACTTGCGAGTCGTCTTGGAGGTCTTAAAGCTGAGGATGATCATGAGAATCAGGAAGATAGAGATGCCGATGCCGATGGGGCGGGTCAGCATGCCGATTGGGTCGTTGGTATACTGCAACATGGCGCGGCGCAGATACTCGTCCATTGTGCGGCCGATCAGCAGGCCCAGCAGCATGGGAGGGATGGGATAGCCGTAAGTCTTCATCAGCATGCCCACAATGCCGAAGAACAGCAGCACCAGCAGGCTGGTCATGGTGTAAGTGGAGGCATAGGAGCCGATCACACAGAAGATGACCACAAAGGGCATGAGGACATTGTCGTCCACCGTCAAAAACGTGATGGCAAACCGGGACAGGAAGAACCCCACAAAGCACAGCAAAATACCGGCCATAACCATCAGGACCGTGATTTTGCAGAGGATACCGGGGGCATCGTTCAAGAGAGTGGGACCGGGCCGAAAGCCCAGCAGAAACAGCGCCGCAATAAACACAGACGTGGTGGCACTGCCGGGAATGCCCAGCGCCAGACTGGGAATCATGGCGCCAACCGTGGATGCATTGTTGGCGATCTCCGCCGCGATGACGCCCTCGGGGCAGCCATGCCCAAACTCCTCGGGGTGCTTGGAACCCTTCTTTGCCAGGTCATAGGAGAACCAGCAGGCGGCGGACTCCCCGATTCCGGGGATAAAGCCGACCCACAATCCGCCGAGAAGACTGCGGGCGATATTGAGCTTATTCCGGGCAAATTCCCGGAAATTGATCTTGGGATAGCCGGACTGACCCGTAACCTTGATCGAGCGCTTGGACTTTAAGGTATAGAGCACCTCACTGAGTCCGAAGAGGCCAAGGATCGCCACTGTGCTGTTCAGGCCGCTCATCAAGGCGGGTTTACCAAAGGTCAGCACCTGGACAGATTGGATCGTCTCGCAGCCCACCAGGGCGAATACGACACCCAACAGCGCGGAGATCCATCCGCGAACTACATCGGTGCCAATGAGGGAACCGCAGATAATCAACCCGAACAGACAGAAGAGGAATACCTCCCAGTTGCCGAACTTCAGGGCGATGGTAGCCACAAAGGGCTGGATGAAAAACACAATCACCATGGAGGCCATGCAGGCGAAGATAGAGGAGTAGAGCGTATAACCCACCGCCTCGGCCCCCCTGCCCTTTTGGCTCAGAGGATAGCCGTCTACCACGGTGGCGGCGGCGGCGGCCGTACCGGGAATATTCGCAAGGCACGCCGTAATACCGCCTGTGGAAATGGCCGCCACCAGAATGCCCAGCAGCAGAGCCAGCGCGTGGTTGGTCTCCATTTTATAGATGATGCCCAGGACCAAAGCCATACCCATGGTGGGTCCCAGGCCGGGAATCACGCCGATGATAAACCCCAGCGCCACACCGCCCAGCAGGATCAGCAGGGTCATAGGGTCTGTGATGATATCCACAAGCGTAGAGGGAAGGTAAGACCACTCCGCAACAATTGACATAGTTTATGACCGCTCCTTTCTTACAGCATGGGAAGTTTCAGGTTGATGAGGTAGGGCATAACGTACAGGCCCAGGACAATGGCCAGCACAGACAGAGCCGCCAGCTGCCAGAGCTTTTTCCGCTTCCAGTTCAGGAAGAAGATGATGGCGAAGGAAAACAGAATCGTCGGGATCATAAACTTGAATTTATACACGCCGACAATATAGAGCACCATCAGTACCAGCACCACACCCATCCGGATCCACTCCGCCCGGGTCAGCTGGCTGCTCTTGTCCACGCCCCTCATCTGCCTGACAAACAGGACCGCTCCTAAAACCGTAATGCCGCAGGCCATCAGCGTAGGCATAAATTTTGCCTGTGCCAGAACATTGGTCCATCCCTCGTATTTGATCGGGTTGGCCGGAATGCGCAGGGCGTTGACCAGAAGGAACAGGCCGATCAAAATGACAACCAGTCCCTCTCCGCCCTGTTTGAGTTTTTTCAACAAAGCAAAGCGCCTCCTTCAAAATTGCCGCGCAGTTTTCCGCCCGGCCATCTGAGATCAACAGGAGTTCAACACGGCGTCCCAATAAGACGTCTGAAATTCAGACGGCAGCGGTACGCCGTTCTCTGAAAACGGGGCGGAAGAGCCGAAGGTCTCTCCCGCCCCATTTGGGTTCTCTTCCATTGCGCTCAAAACCCGGCAAGGATTCTCCGGCATACAGCGCCGGAAAGATAACCGGTGGATCCGGAATTAAGCGGCGGGCCAGGCGTTCACGCCCGCCATATCAACCGCATCCCAGCTGTAATCCGCGGGAGTGGGAATCCCCAGGTCCGCGCCGCTGACGGTAGTCAGGTTCAATCCCTCCAGCAGCTCCACATAGACAGCCTGTCCCTCGGCCATGGTCTTGTCGGCCTCCTCGCCGTAAATGCAGGCGGCCTTAATGCCGGTCTCCTCGCAGAAGCCCTGGAACTCGGAGGACTGGATCGCGCCCAGCCAGCCCTGCTGGAAGGCCAGGACCTGCTCCGGAGCCACGCTGCGGGGCAGGGCCACGCCCCACATCCCCAGCTTGCTGGTGGTCTCGGCGATCTGGGGCTTTTCCGCGTCCAGACAGGGGATGACAACCTCGGTGCCGTCAGTCTTGGCAACGGTCTTGTCCGCGCCGGCGCCGGCAATGGCCAGAGGCTTCATATCGCCGGACTGGATGAGGTCAAACACGTCGCCGTAGGCGATGAAGAGATAGTCAATCTCTCCACCCATGACGCCGATGGCAGCGGCACGGCCGCCGGAATAGGGCACATGGTTGGTCTCAATGCCGAAGGCGTCGCAGAAGGTCACGGCAGCCAGATGGCCCACGCTGCCAAGGCCCGGGTTGCCGGAGCTGAGCTTGCCGGGGTTGGCGGCGGCATAGTCTACAAACTCCTGGTAAGTGTTGAACTGGGAGTCGCCGGCGACCACCAGGACGAAGTCGGTCTGGGCACTGACAAAGCAATACCAGTCCTTCCAGCTCATATCGTTGTAGCCCATGACGCCCCAGGTGTTGATGGCGGAAATCATGCCGCCCCAGGCGGTCTCACCGTCGGTTCCCTCGGCCGCCACCTGTGCGGCGGCAATGGAGCCGGAGGCACCGGTGACGTTGGTGCAGTTGTTGTTGCAGCCCAGGCTGATGGACATCAAAGAGGCGATCTTCCGGGCCACCAGGTCTGTGGTGCCGCCGGCGGACCAGCCTACCACGGCATTGATGGTCCCGTTATTGGGATAGTCCGGATTCGCCGTCACTCCGGCGGGTTCGGAGTTTGCGGGGGTATTGTCAGATGGGGGATTGGAGGGCGCGGGGTCCGGGTCTTTTCCACCGCAGCCGGTCAGCACCGCCATAATCATCGCGGCGGTGAGAAGCAGAGCAAACAGTTTTTTCATGTCAAATCCTCCTAAATTCTTGTCGATGATGTATGTTTCTCCTTGCCTTTTGAGCGCGCATGCGTGTTCCCTTATTCTCCTAAAGCCCCGGTTTTCTCCCAGAGCTGGCAGAGTTCCTCCAGGTCTTTGCAAACAGGCATCGGTTCCATCTTCGCGTACCCCAGGCCGGCGGTCCACTGGAGCTTGCGGCAGGCGGCCTCCATCATAATGGAGTTCAGTCCCAGCTCTTCCTCCAGCTCCTGGCACTCCTTGGCCTCCAGCGAACGCCGCTCCGCATGCTCCACACCGCTGGTGACCAGCTGGCCGCAGAACTTCGTAAAGCCCAGGCTCTGGAAAGACTGCTCAATACCGGCCACAATCTCCTTGTCGATCCCGAGCCGGCGGGCCGTCATCAGCATCTCCACCGTCAGCGCCTCCACGCCTTTTACGAACACGCTTCGGGTCAGCTTCATCTTGACCGCCTTGCCGGGTTCCGGACCCACATCCGTCAGATCCATGCCCAAGGGAGCCATCAGCTCCACCATCCGCTCCGCGCCATTGCCGCAGACCAGCGTCGGCGTCCGGTGGCGGTACAGCGGAACCGCGCCCATGACAGCGGCGTCCACATAGCGGACTCCCCGCTCCACAAAGGCCTTTCCCAGCGCCTCCTTCACCGCAGGACGGTTTGTCGTGAGGTCACAGAAAAGATGCTCCTCCGTCAAATGAGGCAGCGCCTCCAGCGCGGCGCTTTGGGCAAACTTGGCCGGAATGATGAGAAAAATAACCTGCGCCTTTTCCAGCAGCTCCTCCACGGAGCCGGCGGGGGTGACGCCTGTCTCGGCCAGGCGGCGGTCCAAAATGACACGGCGCTCACCGGAGGCGCTCAGCGTCACGTCATAAGCGTGAAGTCCTTCCAGCCCCTGATCCCGGAATCCGGCGGCAATATGGAACGCCGCCTCGCCAAACCCCAGAAAGCCAATTTGTACAGCCATACCGCACTCACCACTTTCACAAATCATGTTCATTTCAAGCTATTCGTTAATAACGAATCTAGTTTTGCAAATTTGAAAAAGAATAGCGTTCCAAGATTTCTGGAACCATCATTCTTTTCCGCAAAGCAGATATTATTATTCGTATTAGCCTAGGATATTTAAAAAGTTCTCTGTTTAAGTGCATATTTATCACATGGCGGCTATTCGACAAATATCAGTCTCATTTTACCCGATTCGTTCAATATTGTCAATACTTTTTCTGTAATAACATATATTCTTTGGTAATATTGAACATATATGCCAGCTCTTACAAAAGGCGCCAGAGAATTCCCCTCAGCCGGGCAGCTCCGAAAATCGTGAAAATGTCTTCTCCTCTCCACGGCCGCATATGCCGGAAGCACCGCGCTCCTCCTGCCGGCTCTGCCGGCGGGGCGGCCCGGACCTTCCTCTGGCAGGGGGCAGGTCCGGGTCCCGGCGCCCCGGAAGTTCCGGCGCTTACAGCTGTACCAGTGCGATCTGGTCCTTGATCTTGGAGACGGCAAAATCCATCTCCGCCTTCTCCGACGCGTTCAGGGGAAGTGTAATCTCCTCAACGCCGCCCCTTCCAAGCCGGCACAGCGCGCCGCAGGCAACGCCGTCATAGCCGAACTCTCCGCTGAACACGGCGGAGCAGGGCAGCAGCCTCTTGCTGTCGGTGGCAATCACCTCAATCATCTCCGCCAGATTCACACCGGAGGTCCAGCCGGTGCTGCGCTTGACATTCAGTCCGGAGAACTCCCTGAACCAGTCGCCGGTCAGCTTGACAACCGCCGCCTTCTCATCCTCCGTCAAAGCGACGGGCGCACCCTTGCAGGTCATGCTGTCCATGAGGCGGACTTGGCTGTCTCCGTGCTCACCGATGCAGACGCCGTCCAAATCCCGGTAATCCACGCCCTTGACCTCGGAGACCGCCCATTTCAGGCGCATGGTGTCATTGGAGGAAAATCCGATGACCTTCCCGGTGCCGGATCCCATCAGCTTCCAGCCCACATAGGTGAACACGTCCACCGGGTTGGCGCAAATGATGACAACCGGGTCCTGCTTGCAGTAGGTTTTAATCTCCTTTGTGATAGGTCCCAGCAGGCCCATATTGTCCTTCAGCCGCTCGCTCCGGTCGGTGACCTGGCGGGTAGAGGCGTTGGCAGTAACCAGGATGACCTCGCAGTCTCCCAGATCCGCATAGCCGGCGGCGGTAATCTTGGTAGCGGAGAAGGGCAAAATCGCCTGGCCCATATCCATGGCCTGGTTTTTGGCCGCATTTTCGTTCAGGTCCACCAGTTTAATCTCTTCGACAACATCCCGCATTCCCAGGACAAAGGCGGTTGTGGAACCCAGCAGGCCCGCGCCGCCGACAATACCCAGTTTCATCAGTCCATTCTCCTATCTAAAAAATCTACCGGCCTGAACGTCATTTACCGGCTTCGCACAGGCGGGCCACATGGCGGTAATTGGTGTCGACCGCCTCCTGCAAGGCGGAGATCTCCTCCTCGTTCATGTGGGCAAAGCGCTTCATATACTTGGTGAACTCCGTGATGGGCTTGCGGTCCTTGACGTTCACGGTAAAGCGGAACTCACCGTACTCAGCCTCCCACAGGGGATAGTAATTGGTCTGGGTGGCCATGCGGGACATCTCCACGGCCTTTTCCGCAGGGGCCTTCCAGCCGGTGGGGCAGGCGGAGATGACATGGATATAGGCAAAACCGTGCTTGGTGGCGTCCACAGCCTTCTTCAGCTTGTCCTTGAAGTCCTTCATATAGGCAGGGTTGGCGGTGGCGGCATAGGCGCAGCCGTGCTCGGCGATCAACATGGCCGCAGGCTTTGCCGTCACCTTTTTACCGCGGCTGTTAACGTCAATGGGCGTTGTGTTGGTCCAGGCGCCCAGCGGCGTGGTGGAGCTGCGCTGGATGCCGGTATTCATATAGGCCTCGTTGTCATAGCAGATGTACAGGATCCGCTCACCCCGCTCGGCGGCGGCGGACACACAGCCAAAGGCGATATCGGCGGTGGTGCCGTCGCCGGCGATGCACAGACAGGTGGTGTCCTTGCCCTTGCGGCGCAGCGCGCGGGACACGCCGGAGGCGCTGGAGGCCATGTTGGTCATCATCGTACCGTAGTACTGGATGCTGGTCTTCTCCTGCATCACGCAGCAGCAGGGACCGCCGAACAGGATGGTGTCCTCACCGCAGGCCTCCACGGCCATGCGGACAATCAGTTCCATCATGCAGCTCTCGCACAGAGGCAGGCCCGGGGAAACCAGGCTCTTGTTCACATTCTCAGACATTTCATTGACCTCCCTTTTCAGTCTTCCCAGCTCAGCCAGTGGCACTCGTCCACCTGCTCGCCCTTGGCTGCCGCCATGGTAATCGCCAGGGCGCGCTCAACGTGCTCGATCGTGATATCCATGCTGGACAGGCCGTCGATGAAGTTGACCAGCTTGGGGGCATTCTCCATACCGAAGAGGGCGGCCTTGGTCTCCTGCATCAGATGGCCGCAGTCCCAGCCCACGCAGATGCTGCGGTCGATAATGCCCACGGCCTTTTTGCCGGCCAGAATCCGGCGCAGTTCCTCCTTGGGATAGGGGCGGAACATCCGCTCGCGGATCAGTCCTACCTTCAGGCCATACTCATTGCGGGCACAGTCCACCACCGCTTTGGCATTTCCGGAGGCGGAGCCGGCCGTCATCAGGACAATCTCCGCGTCGCCGGAGAAATACTCCTCTACCATCCCGCCGTATTTGCGGCCGAAGATCTCCTCAAACTCCTTCTCAATCTGGGGGAACTTCTCCTTGGCCTTTTCGATGGCTTTCATGGTCTGATAGCGGTATTTCACGAAATTGGGACCGGAGTAGCCCACGTCGAACTGCATGGACTTGCCGTCGGTAAAGGTGGTGCGCTTGCAGCCGGAGACAGGGGCCAGGAACTTGTCCACCTGCTCCTGGGTGGGGACGTCCACCGGCTCGTAGGCGTGAGACATATAGAAGCCGTCGCTGGCCACCATGACGGGCAGCAGAATCTCCGGGTCCTCCGCCAGGCGGTAGGCCATCAGGACGCAGTCCAGCACCTCCTGGGGGGAGGCGGGGTCCAGCTCCAGCCAGCCGCAGTCGCGGACGGTCATCACGTCCTGGCGGCTGGTGGAGACACCGCGCTGAGCGGGGGTCTCACGGGTAACATCCACCATCACGGCGGGGATACGCATACCGGCGCAGACCATCAGGGGTTCGTTCATATAGGCCAGGCCCCAGGAGGAGGTGGCGGTAAACGTACGGGCGCCTACGGTGCTGGCACCAATGATGGCGCTCATGGCGGAGTGCTCGCCCTCCACCTCAATGATGTCGCAGTCCAGCTCTCCGGCGGCCACTACCTTGGTGATGTCCTCAGAGATCTGGGACTGAGGCGTGATGGGATAGACGGCGGCCACTTCCACACGGGCCAGCTTCGCGCCGTACACAGCGGCCTTATTGCCACTTAAAACTTTCAGCATGATCAATTCCCTCCTTACTTCTCTTCCGGCTGCATGGAAATCGTCTTTTTCGGGCACTCGTTGACGCAGATGCCGCAGGCCTTGCAGTAGTCGTAGTCCGGCAGGTAATAGCCGTCGGCGTCAGGACGGATGCACTGAATGGGGCAGTATGTAGCGCAGATTCCGCACCGGATGCAGCCCATCTTGTCCACCACCGGGCGGCGGAACCGCCACGTGCCGGTGGGAGTGACCTGATACTTCTCACTGGTATCGGACCAGGGGGCCTCATACTCCGGCTTAGGAGGCTGCTTGCAGGAGGTGATGTGCTCCAGGAAGAGGGGCTTCGCCTTCTCCTCCATCTCCACCTCGTCATAGGTATAGACAACGGCCTCGTCATAGCCGCGCTGCATGGCCACCTCGTTCTTCGCAGCCAGAGCCTTGCCCAGGCCGGCCACCATGGCCTCTTTCAGGTCATCCAGCGCCACCAGGTCACAGGCCTTGGCCAGAGTCCCCAGCATAACCATGTTGGTGGTGTTCCTCTTAATCGTCTCAAATGCGATCTTCAGTCCGTCCACCATGACGATCTTGCCGGGCTTGACACCGGAGGCCAGAACCACGTTCACATCGGTGCCGCAGGCCACGATGACGCCGCCGGTACGGAACCCCTCATACGTCTCAGGCTTATTCAGCAAAGAGGGGTCAAACACCATCAGGATATCGGGGTGATAGCACTTGCTCTTCTCACGGACAGGGGAATCGGCCACACGGGCAAAGGCGATGACGGCAGTGCCGCGGCGCTCAATGCCGAAGGAGGGGAACACGGAGCAGTACCGGCCCTTTCTCATCATGGCGTTGGACATAACCTCCGCTGCGACGACGACGCCCTGGCCTCCACGCCCATGTAATCTGATCTCGCTCATTTTTCACCATTCCTTTCAAAATACTCGCATTTTCTCACTGAAATTCATTTGGTATCATCTGCGTGCAACGCATCTGGAAAACACGGAATGAAACCAAGATCCCCCAGATTGGCGGTGGAAATTTATAACGCAGAAGCCCCCGGAGAGATCGGCTCCGCGATTCCTCAAATAAAGTACCCGGCCTTCTTGGCGTCATAGGTCAGCTTGTCCCGGAACTCGGGGTGGGCGATGGAAATCAGCGCCTTTGCCCGTTCCGCCAAGCTGCGGAACCGGATCTCCGCAACGCCGTACTCGGTGACGATATACTGCACGTCCGCCCGGGAGCCGGTGACGGCGGAGCCGGGCGCCAGGGTCAGGTTGATCTTGGAGAAGCGGGTGCCGTCTTTCTTTGTGCCCGTGGAGTTGATCATGATGTAAGACTGGCCGTTGGGCGCCAGCTTCGCCCCCCGGATGAAGTCCGCCTGGCCGCCGGGACCGCTGAACGTGGTAAGGCCGATGCTCTCGGAGCACACCTGGCCGGTCAGGTCCACCGCAATGGCGGAGTTGATGGAGATGAAATCGTTCAGCTGCGCCACAACATAGGGATCATTGACCCAGGAGATGGGGTTCATCTCAATCTGATCGTTGTTATCCACGTAGTCGTAGATCTCCTGGGTAGCCCTCTGGCCACCGGCAAAGGCAAACACGGTCTTCCCCGGTTTTACGGTCTTGCGGCTGTTGGTAACAACGCCGGCCTTCATCAGTTCCATCAAAGAGACGGAGAACAGCTCCGTGTGAATGCCCAGGTCCTTGTGGTCAAACAGGAGATTCCCCACCGCGTCGGGCACACGGCCAACGCCGATCTGCAAGGTGGCGCCGTCCGGAATCCGCTCGGCAATCAGCCGGGCCGCCTTATAATCCGTCTCGTCAAAGACCTCTTTTTTGGCCGCGGTGTAGAGGGCAGCCTCCTCTTCAAAAACGGCGGTCACCTTACTGATGTGGAGCTTGTTGCACTCTCCCAAGATCCGGGGCAGCCGCGGATTGACCTGGACAACGATCCGCTCCGCTATCTCCGCGCCCACCTTGTGGCCCAGGGAGTTAAACCCCATGTAGAAGTATCCCTCTTCGTCCATCGGCGTGCACTGAACAAACATAAACGTAGGCTTGATCCGCTCCTGCACCATGCGGTCCGTATCGCTGTAATGCGCCAGGATAACGCCCTGGGGGTGTCCGTCCGCCTGCGCCTTGCGCATGGGGGGACTCAGAAACGTACCATAGTGGTCGATCCGTCCCTCCGTCTCGCCGCGGAGGAAGGGATAGTCCTGGTTCAGCATGAACATGGAGTACAGTTCCACGCCCTCCAGGCTGCCGCTGCGCTCACAAAGGCTGGTTAAAAACACATTGGCGCCGCCGTAGACCATGATCCGGTCATGGGATCTGACCAGGTTCATCGCCGTTTCCTTATCTGTCAGCTTCGCCGCATACATCGCTTGATAATCCATAAGCCTCATCCCTTTCTTTTTTCATATCGGTAACTTCCGCTCTGTTTGTTGATTTCATTATATATTCGCTATTGTCGAATCACAAACAGCAGGAATACACGCTGTTAACAAGCGGCGCTTGTATTTGAACTGTACAGTTGTGGAGGTACAATATTCTCTTTCTGGTAATTTTCACGAATACCGTTTGTCTGCCCACTTGGTTTTTGCAATATATGTGCGAAATAGATTGACATTCTGAAAATTTCGTGCTAGTTTTAGTGAGGTGATATCTTCGCTTTTTTTACAAAGCACCTTTTTCCAAATGTACTTTCCCCAAAGCGGAGAAGAGAGGAGGCCCGCCAGTGGATATTCGCCAAATGCGATATTTTTTGGAAATCTGCAAATTCGGAAGCATCTCCCAGGCCGCCGGCAGCCTTTTTATCTCACAGCAGGGGCTGAGCAGCGCCATCCGCCGCCTTGAGCAGGAGCTGGGCTGCGATCTCTTTTACCGAAAGGGAAACTCCCTGGTTTTGACAGAGCACGGCCAGTATTTTTTGGACCACGCCGCTGACCTTGTCAGCAGCTTTGACACATTGCAGAACCATTACCGCTCCGTTGGAACCAAATCAAACCGGAACCTTTTTATCCTCTGCGTCTACAGCATTATTGCCAAAAGCCCCCCTGCCCTGCAGCAATTTTTGCTGGGAAACGACTCCGACATGGAGATCTCCATCGGTGAGTGCTATTCCGCCGAATGTCCCCGATACCTGGACGCGGACGAATGCAGCTTTGCGATCTGCTATGAGCTGGACTGGTGCGCCCGGTTTGAGGTTCATCCTCTCTTCCAGGTAGAGCACTGCTTTATCGTCCACCAGGACCATCCTTTGGCGGCGTATGATCAGATTACACTGGACCAGCTCCAAAACACCCGGATGATCGTCCCGGAACAGCGAACCGCCATCCGCCGCAAGATGGATGAATTGCTCCGCGCGCGCAAAATCTGCCCCACCATTGTCTTTGAGACGAATCAAGCCCTGCAGATCTGCAACCTCATTATGCGGGACCGCTCCCTGGTGGCACGGGTCACGCTCAGCGACGCGGTGGCCCTGGGAAATCCCAATATCCGGATCTTGCGGGTAAGCGACGCGGATTTTTCCACCCATGCCGTCATGGTTCACCGGAAAGACCGTCCTCTCTCTGTGATTGAACGGCTTTTTCATCAAGATGTGCTGAACGCCGTGCGAAATACATGAATCCCTGCGCCTTCCCCTTGGGCGGCTCCGCTTTCGGAAGATTCCAAACAGGCGGGCGTCGGCCTCAACCCGCTTGCTGACGGCCTGGGATTTTTAAAGCTGATCCGTCAACCGGGTCTGTGCAGACTGCCCCAAATTTGCAAATCAGCTTTTACCCAGGCGGAGAAGGCCATACAATAAAGCCCGCCCCCTGTCAAGCCTGAATGATTCCGAAAATTTTTTTCTTTTTCTGCGTCCCCGCCATTGCCTTTCCAATAATATCCAGCTACAATATTGAGCAGCTGCAAAAAATGAATGGAGGATCCTGTGATATGGAATTAGATTACGATCCGCTCTGGGATGAGAGCGGAGATCTGCGGCAGGGCTGCACCGTGCGCGAGGCCCTTACTTGGCTGACAACGTTTGGAAGCCACAGCGCCGGAGAGTGCGTCTATGTCAACGGTGTGGGCTATACGGCCGGCCGGCTGCTCTATGGCCCAAACCGGCCGGAGATTGCGGACAAACCCATCTGCCGCGTGTGCGACGGCTATTACCGTCAGTTGAATTTCAGCGTGTGATCCCGCAGGCAGCGCGGTTTGCCAACCACTCAAAGGAGCGAGACATGCTAAAGATTCGAAATGAAACCCCGGCGGATTATCAGATTGTGGAGCATCTAGCCAGACGCGCCTTTTATAACCTCTATATTCCCGGATGCGTGGAGCACTACTTGGTCCACATCATGCGCGGACACAAGGACTTCATCCCGGAGCTGGACTTTGTTATAGAACTGGACGGCCAAGTGATTGGAAATATCATGTATACAAAGGCCAAATTGGTAGATGAAACCGGAGCGGAGAAGCCGATTCTCACCTTCGGCCCCATCTTTGTCAAGCCGGAGTACCAGCGGCAGGGCTACGGAAAGGCCCTCATAGACCACTCCTTTGAGCACGCGGCAGCGATGGGCTATGATGTGGTTGTCATTTTAGGAAGTCCTGCCAACTATGTAAGCCGCGGCTTTCGAAGCTGCAAAAAATACAATGTCTGCCTGGAGGGCGGGAAATTTCCGGCGGCTATGTTGATAAAAGAACTGAAACCCGCCGCCTTAGACGGGCGGAAATGGTTTTACTATCACAGTCCTGTTATGAACATCAGCGAGCAGGATGCCCTGCGGTATGACGAAAGCCTTGACAAAATGGAAAGAAAACACCTGCCCAGCCAAGAGGAGTTTTATATCATGAGCCGCTCTTTCCTTGAATAGAACCCAAACCGGGTCCCTGATCCTGAGCGGCAAAGCGGCTCCGCTTAAAAGGACCCTTCCCGGTAAAAAAGTCTTTCTAACGGCCGGCGGCCGCATGACGGAAAAACGTCATGCGGCCGCCTTTTTGCAAAAAAGAAATACCGCAGCGGAATCACCGCGGTACAACAACTCTGTGGCGCCCCTTTCATGAGGAAGCCAGCAGGCCGCCTCCCCCCTGCTTGCATCAGCAGTATATACAACACCCCGGCACAAAATCCGCCCATGCTACGGTCAATACCTCCGGCGAAAAAATCAGCAAATTTAGGCCCAGTTTGAAAAATGCCAAAAGGCCCAAACAGCGGATCTCATTCCAATGTGCCGCCTTAAAAATTTTTGACGATGCCCTCATCGTCGCGTTTGCACTGCTAACGATTAGCCGGGCCTGTTCAGCATTACGAGTCATATATACTTTTTTAAGCGTTTTTGGATAAGGTAGAATAAGTTTCGCAAAAACACAAAGAGACATAGTTTGCAGCCCTCTGGCAGAATGAAGCAGCGACACACCATTCTGAAAGGAGCCTACAAACTATGTCCGAGAAGATTGTACAGCTAAACGAGGAAGCAATCAAGGGGCAAATCAAAGATCATAATCGCTCTCATACAATCGATCCTGGATGATCCGGTATCGCTCAAATTCACTTTCGGTATGGGCCTTTGCGATCTCAGCGGTAATCGTTCCGGCATTTGTCAGTATCTCCCGGTCATCCGCCATCAGGAAAATATCCAACCGTTTAGCCCAATCCTCCATCGTCATGGGGATATGCCGCCGGATCCGCTCCTCCGCTAAGTCAAGATATGCGGATACGATACATTCCAGCGAGTACAGCTCATCCTCCGCCAGGTAATTCTTTGCAATGGGGACGTCGCTTTTCATAATCTTCCCAAGAGGCGCGTCTTTCCACGATGTCAGCCCCATGTGCGGCTGGTCGGCATTGGCCCGGTAATATATCACCTCGGCAACGGTGTGTCCGTGTACCGCAAAATGCATTTTGTTCTGGACCTTGTCGAAAAATTCTTTGGTTGTTTTCGCTGTCCTGTCATAGTCAAGGGCTGTGGCATAGATATCGGTGATCTTCTGATAAAACTTCCGCTCGGACAGCCGGATCTCCCGGATTTTCTCCAGCTGCTCCTCAAAATACTTTTCTGTCAGGACAGTGCCGCCATTCTTCAGCCGCTCCCCGTCCATGACCCACCCTTTGATCGTGTAGTCCTTGACGATTGTGTTGGCCCATTTGCGGAACTGAACAGCCCGTTCATTGTTTACTTTGAAACCCACCGCAATGATCATTTGCAGATTATAGTGCTGTACCTCACGGCTGATCTGACGGTTACCCTCAAATTGAACTATCCGAAATTTTCGGATAGTTGCCTCTTCTTCTAACTCGGAATCCTCGAACACTTTTCCAATATGGTAATTGATGGTTCGCACGTCTACATTGTACAGTCCTGCCATCATCTTTTGGGTCAGCCAGATATTCTCATCCTCATACCGCATTTCGATACTCTCCGCGCTGTCGCCGGTGGAGGCTACAAAGGTGAGATACTCGGCGGCGCTGGAACGGATGGTGAACTCGTTTTTCTTTTTAGCCATACAACAATTCTCCCACTACCATTCCCGCTGGATATCGTTCTTGTCGACCTGGTACTGAGAGCAAAACTCCGCAAGATCACCGCCGCTGCGGATCAGCATCAGCTCATCGAACCTCCCGCTGACAGGGTCCTTGAAGCCCACCACCTGCTCTCCGGTACAGATACTGGAACGAATCACAGGAACTTTCCCAGCCTTGTCATAGGGTGGTACCGCATGCTTTTTTCGCCTGCCGAACATCAAAAACGTTCCTCTTTTACTGCCTGCAGCAATCCCAAACACCCGGCCAGCACATCCCGCCAGGTAGTTTCAAAGTCACCAGTATACCATGGATCAGCAACATCGCCGGGGCGGTCGGTAAACTCCATCAGCAGGTGGAGCTTTCCCGCTGGATCGCCGCCGCAGATCCGGTTCATATTCCGGATGTTGGCCCGGTCCATTCCGATCAGGAGATCGTATTGTTTGTAGTCGGCGCTGGTGAGCTGCCGGGAGGTTTTTCCGGCGCAGCTGATCCCATGCTCCGCCAGTTTGCGGCGGGCTGGGGGATAGACAGGATTGCCGATCTCCTCGGTACTGGTTGCCGCGGACTCGATGTGGAATTCCGCGTCCAGCCTCGCTTTCTTCACCAGGTCTTTCATCACGAACTCGGCCATTGGACTGCGGCAAATGTTGCCGTGGCAGACGAAAAGTATTCTTGTCATATCCTGAAACCTCTTG
>CAJUQM010000021.1 GCA_910588005.1 uncultured Oscillibacter sp. | reverse complement strand
GAACCCATGTTACAGCCGTGAAAGGGCCGTGTCTTAACCACTTGACCAACGGGCCATTGTCAAAGCAGAGGGGATCTTTTTGTGAGAGTCCATGAAGCGCCTGGCGGCGCTCCATGGAATTGGTAGCGGCACCTGGATTTGAACCGGGGACACTGCGGGTATGAACCGCATGCTCTAGCCAACTGAGCTATGCCGCCAAATCTTGCTCGCCAGCGGGCAGAAATTACTATACCAGAAACCGGGGCTTTTTGTCAAGTCTTCTCCACAAAAAAAGTAAAATTTTTTCCATCCTCTGCCGCTGTTTCAAAACAGGTTCCTTGACTTCCCATTTTCGCTCCAGTATAGTTATAGATATCACAATTGTATCGGGAGGCGCTCTTATGCAATTTACGCTTTCGCAAGGCTCCCTCACGGCGGCGGTTCGGACCCGCGGCGGCGAGTTGGTCTCTCTACGGGACCGGGACGGTACGGAATATATCTGGGATGGCAACCCGGTATTCTGGTCCGGCCAAAATCCCATCCTCTTCCCCATTGTCGGCGCCCTGAAAAACGGCAAGGTGGACGCCGGCGGAACGGTCTGCGAAATGTCCCGCCACGGATTTGCCAGAACCCAGGAGTTCACCCTCGTGGAACAGGGCAATGATTTTATTGTGCTGGAGCTGCGGGAAAGCGGTGAAACCCTGGCCCGCTATCCCTTCCCATTCTCTCTGCGGGTGCGGCACCATCTGCTGAGCAATGGTTTTTCCACCGCCTTCACCGTGGAGAATACCGGCGGCTCCCCCCTCCCCTTCTGCGCCGGCGCCCACACAGCCTTCCGCTGTCCACTCTTTGAGGGGGAGCGATTTGAGGATTATCAGCTGGTGTTCAGTCAGGCGGAGGACGCCTCTTCCCTGCTGCTGACGCCGGAAGGGCTGATCCGCTGCGGCGCTCTGGAACCGGTCTTGTCCCACGGGGTCCTCTCTTTGGACTACGGGACCTTCCAGCGGATGGACACGGTCATTTTCCAGCAGCTTCAATCCGCCAGCGTCTCCCTGCTGCACAAGGAGACCGGCCGGGGCATACAGATGGATTTCTCCCAATTCCCCGTAGCGGCCTTTTGGACCAAGCCCGGCGCTCCCTTCCTCTGTCTGGAGCCATGGCACGGCTGTCCGGCTCTGGATGATGAGACCGGCCGCTTCCAAGACAAGCCCTTCGCCCTCACCCTGGCCCCAGGGGAGCAGAAATCGCTGGCCTATACCGTCACCTTGGTTTAAGGAAACTGAGATCACCCCCGATTTGCGGAAATTTCCGGGAAAATATTTACTAAGCCAACTTTTTTCCGGTAGAATAGGGCCATATGCACCAGAAATAAGGGGGGACCGGTCCTATGACAGGCATTACCTATGGCTACGCTCGAGTTTCCAGCCAGGAGCAGAACACAGCACGGCAGCTGTCCGCCATCCGGGCATTTGGCGTAGCAGAGAAAAATATTATTGTGGAAAAGCAATCCGGCAAAAACTTTCAGCGGCCTCTGTATCTGGCCCTGGTGCGGCGCCTGCGGTCCGGGGACACGCTCGTGGTCAAGAGTATTGACCGCCTAGGGCGGAACTACGCGGAGATTTTGGAGCAGTGGGCCTTTATCACCAAAGAGCGGAAAAGCGCCATCGTAGTGCTGGACATGCCCCTGCTGGACACCCGGCAGGGGCGGGACCTGACGGGCACCCTGATTGCGGACATCGTGCTGCAGCTGCTGAGCTATGTGGCGCAGACCGAGCGGGAGAATATTCGCCAGCGGCAGGCGGAGGGCATTGCAGAGGCCCAGGCCCGGGGTGTACGGTTTGGACCCGAGCGGAAGGCTCTGCCGGAGGAATTCACTGTTCTTGCGGAGCGGTGGCAGCGTGGCGAGGTCTCCTCCCGTAAGGCCGCCGGGCGGCTGGGCGTCTCCTACCAGACCTTTCTGCGGCGGGCTAAGGAATACATAAACACATAATACCGGCATTGAGAGGAACCGCTCTGCACCCGCGCCTCTCAATGTCTACTATTATGCAGCTGCGGCATCTTTTTCAGAGACAACGCATTCGCGGTCCTCCCGTCCTTCTCAGCCAACCGTTTTGAGGCTTGACGGAAGCGGCCCGGCGTTATAAAATGTGCTGGTCAAAAGATTCACAATTTGCAGGAGGAAACATCATGCAGCAGTTATCCACCCGCACGGCGCATTTCACCGACTCTGTGATCCGGCGCATGACCCGGATCTCCAACCGGTACGGTGCCGTCAACCTCTCCCAGGGGTTTCCGGACTTCGAGCCGCCCAAGGCCATTCTGGACCGGCTGTCTCAGGTCTCTGGGGAAAATGTACATCAATACTCTGTTACCTGGGGCGCGCAGAACCTCCGGGAGGCCCTGGCGGCAAAGCAGTCCCGCTATATGGGCCGGACCATTGACCCCGACAGCGAGATCACCGTCACCTGCGGCAGCACCGAGGCCATGATGGCCGCCATGATGACGGTGGCCAATCCCGGGGACAAGGTAGTCATCTTCTCTCCTTTCTACGAAAACTACGGCGCAGACACCATCCTCTCCGGTGCGGAACCCATTTACGTGCCCTTGGCGCCGCCGGAATTCCGCTTTGACCCGGAGGTGCTGGAGGACGCCTTTCGCCAGCGCCCCAAGGCGCTGGTCCTGTGCAATCCCTCCAATCCCTGCGGGAAAGTGTTCACCCATGAAGAACTGGAACTGATCGCGTCTCTCGCTGTGAAGTATGACGCCTATGTCATTACAGACGAAGTATATGAGCACATCGTCTATGCGCCCCACCGGCACGTCTATTTCGCCGCCCTCCCCGGCATGTGGGAGCGGACCGTCTCCTGCTCCTCGCTGTCCAAGACCTACTCCATCACCGGCTGGAGGCTTGGCTACACCATCGCTCCGGCGGAGATTTCGGAACGCATCAAAAAAGTACACGATTTTCTCACCGTGGGAGCCGCCGCGCCCCTCCAGGAGGCGGTCATTCCCGGCCTACGATTTGGCCAGGACTACTACGATGAGCTGCTGGTCAAGTACACCCACAAGCGGGAGCTATTCCTCCGAGGCCTGGACAGTCTGGGCCTCAGCCACAACACCCCGGAGGGGGCCTACTACGTCCTGCTAGACATCTCCCGGTACGGCTACGACAGCGACCTCGCCTTCTGTGAGATGCTGGCCCGGGACATCGGAGTTGGAACCGTGCCCGGCTCCAGCTTTTTCCGGGAGCCGGTGAACCACCTGATCCGCCTCCACTTCGCCAAAAAGGACGAGACGCTGCTGGACGCCCTGAACCGCCTGGAGGGGCTGAAAAAACTGCAACCGTGATCCCCGCAAATCCCGGCGCCTTACAGGGGCGGATGCCTCCGCCCCTGTAAGGTTCCATTATATATAGAACGTAAAAAAGGAAAGCAAGAGGGAAACATAACATGGACAACACCAAAGAACTGACAGGCTTCCGCAAGTACTGTGCGGAACAGAACATCTCTTTCACCGCCAAGCGGATCTTCATCGACGGTCTGGGCGGCATGGCCCACGGCCTCTTCGCGTCGCTCCTGATCGGCACCATCTTCAACACCGTCGGCGTATATCTCTTTGACCTGAACTACACCCTCTGGGGTCAGGAGTTCGCCCTGCTGGTGGACGCCAAGACCTTCGCCTATACCGTGCAGGGCGCGGCCATGGGCGGGGCCATCGCCTACTCCATGAAGGCACCGCCCTATGTGCTCTACTCCTGCCTGGCGGTGGGCTACGCCGCCAACTCCCTGGGTGGCAGCACTGGCGGCCCCCTGGCGGTGTTTGTGGTGACACTGGTGGCCGTCTTCCTGGGCAAGCTGGTGTCCAAGCGCACCCCGGTGGATCTGATCGTCACCCCCACCGTCACCATCCTCTCCGGCGTGCTGACGGCCTCGTTGATCGCGCCGCCCATCGGCGCCGCCGCCACGTGGCTGGGCAACCTCATCATGTGGGCCACCTACCAGCAGCCCTTCCTGATGGGCATCCTGGTTTCCGCCATCATCGGCGTGATCCTGACCCTGCCCATCAGCTCCGCCGCCATCTGCTCCGCCCTCCACCTGGTGGGTCTGGCGGGGGGCGCCGCCGTGGCGGGCTGCTGCGCCCACATGGTGGGCTTTGCCGTGGCCTCCTACCGGGAAAACGGCGTGGGGGGCCTGGCCTCTCAGGGCCTGGGCACCTCCATGCTCCAGGTTCCAAACCTTTTGAAAAAGCCTGTCCTCTGGGTTCCTCCGGTGATCGCCTCCATCGTCAACGGTCCCATCGCCACCTGCGTCTTCCACCTGAAGATGAACGGGGCGGCCATCTCCTCCGGTATGGGTACCTGCGGCCTGGTGGGTCCCATCGGCGTCATCACCGGCTGGCTGAATCCCTCTGAAGACGCCCTGTCCCAGGGAGAGGCCGCCCTCTCCGCCGGCGCTTTAGACTGGATTGGGCTGATATTGGTAGCCGTGGTCATTCCCGCCGCCGTTGCCTGGCTGGTATCGGAGCTGATGCGCAAAAAGGGACTGATTCAGGAAGGCGACTATAAGCTAAACGTGTGAACCGATCTCCCGGCAGCCGTTCCACGCGTCCTTACCTACCTGGCGGCTTACACCGGCCTTCGCTTCATTGCCAGATGAAAGGTGTCATTCCTCAATATGGCACAGTCATTCCTTAATCTATTCCACAAGATCCTCACACAAAAATTGAAAGGAAACAGACACCATGCAATACAACTTTGATCAGATCATTGACCGCTCCCAAAACCACTCCGCAAAATACGATGAGCGAAAAAAGAAATTCGGAACCGAGGACGTAATTCCGCTGTGGATCGCGGATATGGACTTCAAAACCGCCCAGCCCATCATTGACGCCCTGTCTGCCCGGGCGCAGGAGGGCATCTGGGGCTATACCGCCCGTCCGGACAGTTATTTTGCCGCTATCCGCTCTTGGCAAAAGCGGCGGAACGGCTGGGAGATCGATCAGAGTCTGATGAGCTTCAGCTTGGGCGTGGTTCAGTCCCTCTCGGCCATGGTGAGCCTCTTCACCCCCGAGGGCGGCAGTGTCCTCATCCAGACCCCGGTCTACTCCGAATTCTACGACATGACCGAGGCCTGGAACCGCCATGTCCTTGAAAACCGGCTGGTGGAAGAGGACGGCACATGGACCATCGACTGGGCGGATTTTGAGGCAAAGCTCCGGCAGGCGGATCTCTTTTTGCTGTGCAATCCCCACAATCCCCTGGGCATCGTCTGGACGCCGGAGGAACTGCGACGAATGGCGGAGCTGTGCATAAAATACCACGTGGTGATGTTCTCCGACGAAATCCACTCCGACCTCATCTTCCACGGCAAGCAGCACACCCCGGTGGCCGCCCTCTCCCCGGAGATCGCGGGGCATGTGGTCACCGGCATCTCCGGCACCAAAACCTTCAACCTGGCGGGCCTCCAGGCCAGCACTGTGGTCTTTCCCAACGCGCACATGAAGGAGGTCTTTGACCGTTTCTGGCAGCGCATGGATATCCACCGCAACAACGCCTTCTCCCTCACCGCCATGGAGGCGGCCTTCACCGGCGGTGAGGATTGGCTGGAGCAGCTTCTGCCCTATATCTCCGCCAATTTCGACTTTGTGACAAGCTACTGCCAAACCCACATCCCGAAAATCAAAACCTATGCTCCGGACGCCACCTATCTCATGTGGCTGGACTGCCGGGCACTGGGTCTCAGCAACGGCGAACTCCACGACTTCATGGTCCAAAAGGCCAAGCTGGGGCTGATCGACGGCTATGTCTTCGGGAGGAGCCTCAGCGGGTATATGCGCCTAAACGCCGCCTGTCCCCGGAGCGTACTGAAGCAGGCCATGGAGCAGTTGGAATCCGCCGTCAACCGTCTGTGATCCTTCACTCCTCGCGGTTTCCACGGAAAACCGTCCCACGAATCCACAGCGGCTGAATGCCCATATCCGTGCCGGCATTCGGGAAAAGCGGCGCTGAGATCCCCGTCCTTTTCTAAAGACCGGCGCCACGGTCTGAGGCCAAGGGCGGAGCGGACATTGTCGCACCAAAACGCGGTAAAGCGCCGGGAGGTCAGCGGACCTCCCGGCGCTCTTTTTCCGTCTTTTTAATAATCTCAATTCCGCAGGCTGTGCAAGGGCGCGGGAATCCGCCCGCCCCGGGCGATAAAGTCCGCGCTGGACTCCCCGTGCACCGGCATCACCGGGGCGCTGCCCAGCAGCCCGCCCATCTCCACCGTATCCCCCACCGTTTTCCCGGGGGACGGCAGCAGCCGCACAGCGGTGGTCTTGTTATTCACCATGCCGATGGCCGCTTCATCCGCGATAATGGCGGCAATGGTCTCCGCCGGGGTATCTCCGGGGATGGCAATCATGTCCAGGCCCACGGAGCAGACGCAGGTCATGGCCTCCAGCTTATCCAGGCAAAGGGTCCCGCTCCTGGCGGCGGCGATCATTCCCTCATCCTCGCTGACGGGAATAAACGCTCCGGATAGGCCTCCCACGCTGGACGAGGCCATCACGCCGCCCTTTTTCACCGCGTCGTTCAGCAGGGCCAGCGCCGCCGTGGTGCCGTGGGTGCCGCAGGTCTCCAGCCCCATCTCCTCCAGGATGCGGGCCACGCTGTCCCCGACAGCAGGGGTGGGAGCCAAACTCAGATCCACAATGCCAAAGGGCGTATCCAGCCGCCGGCTGGCCTCCTGGGCCACCAGCTGGCCCATGCGGGTGATCCGGAAGGCGGTCTTTTTCACCGTCTCCGCCACCACGTCAAAGGGCTGTCCCTTTACCGCCTGGAGCGCATGGTGCACCACGCCGGGGCCGGAGACCCCCACGTTGATCACCTTCTCCGCCTCTCCCGGACCGTGGAAGGCCCCGGCCATGAAGGGGTTGTCCTCCACGGCATTGCAAAACACCACCAGCTTGGCGCAGCCAAGGCCCTCCCGGTCCGCTGTGGCCCCGGCGGTCTCCTTCACAATGCGGCCCATCAGGGCTGCCGCGTCCATGTTGATTCCCGCCCGGGTAGACCCCACGTTGACAGAGGCGCACACCAGCTCCGTCCGGGCCAAGGCCTCCGGAATCGAGCGGATCAGCTTCCGGTCCGCCGCCGTCATGCCCTTTTGCACCAGGGCGGAGTAGCCGCCGATGAAGTCCACGCCGCAGGTCTTGGCGGCCCGGTCCAGCGCCACGGCAAAGGGAACGCAGTCCTCCGTCTCCGACGCCCCGGCCACCATAGCCATCGGCGTGACGGAGATCCGCTTATTGACAATGGGGATGCCGAACTCACCCTCGATGTCCCGGCCGGTCTTTACCAGCTTCTCGGCATAGCGGCAGATCTTCTCATAGATCTTGCCGCAGGCCCGCTCCGGGTCCGGGTCACAGCAGCTGAGGAGAGAAATTCCCATGGTGATGGTGCGGATATCCAGGTGCTGCTGATCGATCATCTCAATGGTGGAGAGGATCTCCTTTTGATTGAGCACGTCCTCTCCCCCCTTTAAATCGTGTGCATAGCGTTGAAAATCTCCTCCCGCTGGATGCGGATGGAGAGTCCCATCTCCCGGCCCAGGTCCGTCAAAGAGGCGCTCAACTCACCAAAGGAGGCTGTGGCGGCGCTGACATCCACGGCCATGACCATGGTGAAAGACCCCTGGAGAATGGTCTGGGAGATATCCAAAATGTTGACGTTATGGCTGGCCAGGCGGTTGCAGATGGCGGCGATGATGCCGACGCGGTCCCGGCCGACTACTGTGACGATGGCGTTCATTGATTGTCCTCCTTTGTTTGTCCCAACAGGGAGATGGGGGTATTTCTTTGGAATCTGCCCCACAGGGGCAGGTAGAAAGTTCCCCGTCGCGGGCGGGGATGGGGGGCCGCCCTTCGGGCGGGGAAACTCTTTCTTGCCCTTTCGGGCGGGGGATTTCAGCCATGGTGATGGCTGGGCAACGCACCCCCCATTTTCTCTTTTTCTGGGCGCAGAAAAAGAGAAAACGGGCCGTGCACGGTCCAAAAGAGAAAAAGACGCTGGGGGCGAGAATTTGCCCGTTCGGGCAAATTCTCGCCCAAAATACGGGAGTTGGCCTGAACCGGTACTCAGAAGACCCTGACAGCCTTCTGCCGGGTGCGTCTGACAGCGTACCTTGCGGGAGCACTCTGCCGCAGTTGCAACTGTCAACGAGTCTGTTTTGCATCTTTGACGCAAGGCCCCTAACGCCGCTTCCCGCGCTTTGCGCCTGGCCTGCCCCGTGCGGGCAGATCCCGTCGTTTACCGGTTGGGGCGGCGGTCAGCGGTCGTCCGTGCGGCCGATCAGGTAGTCGACGGTCACATTAAAATGATCCGCCAATTTCCAGGCGTTTTCCAGGCTGGGCAGGTGCTTTCCATGTTCAAAAAATTGATAGTGCCGCTCCTTGATCCCGATTGCTTCCGCTACCTGTTTCTGGGTCTCGCGTCTCTCTGCCCGCAAAGCCCGCAGACGTTCCTTGACTTTCATACACTTTCCCCTTGACACCATATTTGATAGGTGATACACTAGTAACACCTAATAAGTTTCGTCATGATAAATTTCGTTCTTTGGGAGGTTAGGAAAATGTCTGATTTTATGAAGTGGCTGTATGCGAATTACATTACCCCGCAGATCAACGCCGCCTCGCAGGAAGATTATGAGGCATACTTTTCGCTGATGGAAAACACATTGGAGCCGGATCTTGTGGCCACCTACAAAAAGACACAGGAATTCACCGCCATCCACGCCTTCCTCCTGGGCCTGCGCACAGGCCGGGGCCTTCCGAGAGAATAGGGGCAGAATCCCACCCCAAACGGAACCATCCAGGCGCGAAGCGCGGGAAGAGAAAAAAGTCCCTGCGTCCACACAGCAAGTTTACTGAGCGCCCTTCAATCGAAGCAGGGCACTTCCGCGAGGACCAAAGCGCTCTCTTTTCTCTTCCACCGTGCACGGCGCATTCTCTTTTCTCTGGCAAGACAGAGAAAAGAGAATGGGGGGTGCATTCCCAGCGCGGGCAACGCCCGTGCGTCGTCCCCGCCCCGTGGGCGGAAAAACCTCGTCCCCGGCCCGAGACCGGGCACTCCCGTCCCGCCCCCATGGGGCGGTTCCGAAGGAATACAATCCCCCATCCCCCGGAAACCGGGATCAAACCTCAGGCCTCGTCAAAAAACTTGGCGTGTATCGCCTTTACAGCCCGGTTCACATCCTCCTCATCCAGGAGGACGGACACCCGGATCTCCGAGGTGTTGATCATCTGGATGTTAATCCCCGCCTCATAGAGGGCCTCGAACATCTTGGCCGCCACGCCGCAGTTGCTGATCAGTCCCACACCCACAATGGACACCTTGCCGATGCTGGCATCGGTCTCGATATGGTCAAACCGCAGCGCGGCCTTGTGCTCGTTGAGGACGTCCTCCGCCTCCTCCAGGTCCTTTTTGTGGAGGGTAAAGGTGATATCCTTGGTGGATTCCCGGCCGATGGACTGGAGGATCACATCCACGTTGATATTGTGCTTGCTCAACAGGTCAAAGACCTGGAAGGCGACGCCGGGGTTGTGATCCAGGCCGATCAAGGCGATGCGGGCAATACTGGTGTCCTTGGCAACACCGGCGATGTTGGTTTTCTCCACTTTTGCAACCTCCTTAACTTTCGTGCCGGGCTTGCGCTCCAGGCTCGACAGCACTTCCAAATTGACTCTGAACTTCTTGGCAAGCTCCACACTGCGGTTGTGGAGCACCTGGGCGCCCTGGCTGGCCAGCTCCAGCATCTCGTCATAGGTGATCTCCGCCAGCTTCCGGGCGTTGGAAACCACCCGCGGATCCGTGGTGTACACGCCGTCTACATCGGTGTAGATCTGGCACAGGTCCGCCCGGAAGGCCGCCGCCAGGGCGACGGCGCTGGTGTCGGACCCGCCCCGGCCCAGGGTGGTAATGTCGCCGTTGCGGTCCACGCCCTGGAACCCGGTGACAATCACAATACGGTGCTGGTCCAGCTCCGACTGAATCCGTTCGGAGTCAATTTTCTTGATCCGGGCGTCTGAGTGGACGCTGGTGGACTGAATGCCCACCTGCCACGCCGCCAGGGACACGCAGGGCAGCCCCATGCTCTCCAGGGCCATGGCGCACAGCGCCACGGAGATCTGCTCTCCGGTGGAGAGGAGCATATCCATCTCCCGCTTGGAGGCATGGGGGTTGACCTCCTCCGCCTTGGCGATCAAATCATCGGTGGTATCCCCCTGGGCGGAGAGGACCACGATGACGTCGTTGCCCTCCAGATAGGTCTCCGCGATGATCCCCGCCACATTCCGCAGCCTTTGGGCATCACGGACGGAGCTGCCGCCGAATTTCTGCACAATTAAACTCATAGTCGCGTTTCCTTCTTTACCTTGAATTGGTTGGCTGTACCGGTGCAAGGGCGGGGCCGGTCATAGATGTACGCGGGAACGCTCTCTCCCCGCCTATTTCATCATACGCATCCGCCCCGGGTTTTGGCAGTCATGCCAAAACCCGCATGCAGGACAGTATATTCAGAGATTTGGACTGCCGCAGGGCATCCCTCCCGGTGATGAGGTCCGTCAAAAAAGCGGTCTCCCCGTCCTCGCTGAGCACCTCCACCTGGCCGAAGGCCATGGCCGCGTCGGTGAGGCTGCCCTCAATGCGGAAGTAGTACCGGGTCTGCAGTTCCAGGGGATCCTCAAAGCCGGAGTCATCCGCCGACCAGCCGATCTCCTCCCGCCGGGGGCTGGATTGAAGGGCCTCCATCACATCCGCCACGCAGGCGGAGGCAGTGGGCATCTCCCCTGCGCCCCGGCCGTAGAACATCACCTCTCCGGTGGCGTTTCCCCGGAGCATCACGGCGTTGAACACATCCTCCACACTGGCGAGGGGACTCTCCTCCGGGATCAGATGGGGCGCCACATAGGCGGTGCAGCCGCCGCCCGGCATCCGTACCGCCCGGCCCAGAAGCTTCACCCGGTAACCCGCCCGCTGGGCCACCTTCACATCCCGAAGAGAGAGCCTGGAGACGCCCTCCATCGGCACGTTCTCCGGATTCACCTGGTGCCCAAAGGCCAGATCCGCCAGGATACAAATCTTTCTTCCGGCGTCGATACCCTCCACATCGGCGGTGGGGTCCGCCTCGGCGTATCCCTTGGCCTGGGCCTCCCGCAAAGCGTCGGAGAAAAAGGCCCCGGTGCGAACCATGCGGGTGAGAATATAATTGGTGGTCCCGTTTAAGATCCCGTACACCTCGTCGATCCGATTGGCCGCCATACACTGGGTCAAGGGGTGCAGAATCGGGATGCCGCCGCCCACGCTGGCCTCAAAAAGATAGTTCACATTTTTCTTCTTCGCCAGGGACAGCAGCTCGCAGCCTTTTTCCGCCACCAGCTGTTTGTTGGCGGTAACCACATGCTTCCCGGCGGAGAGGGCGCGCTTTGTATATTCATAGGCCGCCTCCACCCCGCCGATGGCCTCCACCACCACCCGGATGTCGCCGTCCTCCTCAATCCTCTTGAAATCGTCCGTCATCAGCTGGCGGAAGGGACCGTCTTTAAAGTGCCGCACCAAAATGGTCTTCACCTGCAGCGGCTCTCCCAGCTTGCGCTCAATCTGCCGTGCGTTTTCCGCCACCACCTTGGCAACGCCGGTCCCCACGGTGCCAAAGCCCAAAATTGCGATTTGGATCATACCTCTATCCTCTCAACATCTGAAAATTCTCTCTAAATAACGGCAAGGTCCGCCCCATTTCTTCCGCAGCCCGGCAAAACCGCCAAGCTGGGAAGCAGCGGGGCAAGAGCACGGACACCATTTAACCCGCCAAAATCTCAAACTTCACCACGCCGTCCAGGTTTCCGGCGTCCGAGACCAGCTGGTCTAAAGACTCCGCCATCTCACTGGTTTCGGCGGAGACCGTCACGGCGGCGCAGCCGTTGGTGGGAATGCTCTGGTTAATGGTGAGAATGTTGGCTCCGGAGGCGGCAAACACCGCCAACACCCGGGAGAGCACACCAGTGCTGTCTTTCAGCATGGCCTGAAACGTGATGATGTGCTCCGACTTCATGTCATTAAAGGGCCGCACAGCATCCTTATACTTATAAAATGCGCTGCGGCTGATACCTACAAGCTTCGTGGCCTCACCCACAGTGCCCGCCTCGCCGGCCTGCATCATTCGCTTAGCCTCTGCCACTTTGACGAAGATCTCCGGCAGCGCCTCCGCGGCCACGATGTAATACTTGATGGTCTTTCCCATTTCGTCCGCCTCCTACGGTCATTTGTCCGTTTATCTTGCCTATCGTACCACACTTCCCTTGGCAAAGCAACTAAAAGCCAAAAAACTCTTTTGTAAAAAATAGGGAAACTCCCCCTAAAATGTCCATTTGTGGTGGGCACATTGCCGAGAAACGCGTACACAGCTGAACGATACCTGCCCCAGCGAGTCCTCCGGATCTCCCTGGGCTGTATCTTCCCGGGCCGCCGGAGGAACAGGAACAGCCGTCATTCAAATTCGCCGGTAAGGCTTCCGCTTTGCAGAATGCGGCCCGCCGCCTTTTTTAGAAAAGCCCGTTTTGTGGAACAGGGCGACAGATCAATTTCACAGTCCAGCGCGTATACGCAAAACCGGTAGAGATGTGTCTTGCCCCTGGGCGGTTTTGGTCCCGCATACCGGTGGATACCATACCCAATGCCCTGCCGGGCATTGCCCAGAGAGGGTACGTACTTTCCGGCCTCAATTCCGCCTCCGATCCGGCTGCCGGCCGGAATATTCCAGATTATCCAATGGGTAAACCCTTTCACCGGATGGGTCAGGTCCTCCAATGTGATGGCAAGTGTCTTCGCCTCCGGGGAGAGATTGTAAATCCGAAATTCCGGCGACTTGTCCTGTCCCCGTCCCGTATTTTCAATCGGGAACTTTCCACTGTCCCCTATGCCGGTACAGGTAAACTTTAACATACGGCTCTCCATATTTCCTCCACACACCATACTCCGCAATTCGCGCAAGCGGCCCTCCACGGCCTGAAATCATATTCACTCCGGCCGTCAACGCGCTTCAGAATTCCTCCGCAAGCTACGAGGGCCGCCCTTGGGGCGGCCCTTCTTTGTCTCTCAATCTTCGGCTTGGTACAGGGCCTTCATGCCCCGGTAAGTCTCATAGCAGTCCAGCTTCGCCACCGTCTCAAAGGGGGCGTGCATGCTCAGCACCGGTACGCCGGCATCCAGCGTAGTGATGTTCCGGTTTGCCATATACATGGCCACGGTGCCGCCGCCGCCGGCGTCCACCTTGCCCAGCTCCGCAATCTGCCACGCGACGCCCGCGCCGTCAAAGATCCGGCGGACATAAGCCACCGTCTCGGCGTCCGCGTCGGAGGCGCCGGACTTGCCCCTGGCCCCGGTGTATTTGCAAAGGCCCACGCCGTAGTTAAGATAGGCGGCATTGCGCTTTTCATACACGTCGGCGTAGTCCGGGTCGTAGGCGGCGGTGACATCGGCACTGAGGCAGAATGATTTCTCAAAGCAGGAGCGCACCGGCACGCCCTGGGTCTCACACAGGTCCTCCATAAAAGTGTCAAAGGCGGCGGACTGCATGCCTGTTACACCGTCGGATCCGATCTCCTCCTTGTCCGCCAGCACGCATACGGCGGTGCGGACAGGAGTTCTCTCCAGGTCCAGCAGGGCTTTCAGCGCCGCATAGGCGCATACCCGGTCATCGTGGCCATAGGCGCCGATCATGCTGCGGTCCAAACCGATATCGCAGGCGCTCCCCGCCGGAACAGCCTCCAGCTCCGCAGAGGTGAAGTCATCCTCTGTGATGCCGTACTTTTCGTGCAGCAGCTTCATGACCGCCAGCTTTACCCGGCCGCTGTCCTCCTCGTCCCCGATGGGGCGGCTGCCCAGCAGCAGGTTCAGCGTCTCGGCGGGAATCGCCGTAGCCAAGGGCTTTTTCGCCTGCTCGGCCCCCAGATGGGGCAGCAGGTCCGTGATGACCAGCCGGGGATCTCCCGGACCGCCGCCGATGTTAACCGGCACATTGGTCCCGTCCCGCAGGGCGATGACGCCATGGAGTTCCAGGGGAATGGTCACCCACTGGTACTTGCGGATACCGCCATAGTAGTGGGTCTTGAAATAGGCCAGCTCCGCCTCCTCATACAGGGGGTTGGGTTTCAAGTCCAGCCGGGGCGAGTCGATGTGGGCGGCGGCGATCTGCACGCCCTCCGCCAAAGACCGCTCCCCAATGTGGGCCAGCAATACCGCCTTCCCCCGGTTACTGAGGTACACCCGGTCACCGGCTTTTAGGGCCATCCCCCTGACATAGGGACGGTAGCCCCGCCCCTCCGCCAGGCGAATCACCTCCGCGGCACACAGGCGCTCCGTCTTACCGGCGTCCAGAAAGGCCTTGTATCCATTGCAGTAGGACTCCATCGCCGCCTCGTCCAAAGGGCGGTCATACCCATTTTTCTTTGTGGACAAGAGCTGTTTTTTCAGCTCCTTAAACTCTGTTTTTTCCATCTCCGTACTCCTTAACATGGTTTATCGTTGAAAGCCTCAAATCTTTCTGTTCTGCTTTTCCTCCCGAACAGACCGGATCAATCTCTTAAAAAACCGCTCTGCGGTCTTTTGAAATTCCTCTGCGGTGTCGGCGTCGTTGTTCAGCTCACAGCTGCACTTGCCCCGGTAATACTCATCCGGCTTCTGGGCTGTGATCCGCATCCGGGCGTATTGCTCCGTGATCTGGTCTCGGGCCATGATCCGCCGCACCCGCAATTCCGTGGGGGATGTGATGGCCACGGTCCGGTCGCAATCCTCGTCCAACCCGCTCTCCAGGAGGTTGACGGCGTCAATGGCGCAGACACCGTTCTCCGCCGCAGCCAGCTGCCGCTGAATCTCCGGCACTAAAAAACGGTAGACGATGGCATTCAGCTTCTCCAGCTGCTCCTTTTTCATAAAGACCTCCTGTCCCAGCTTCCGCCGGTCCAGGGTGCCGTCTGGACGAAATACGCCGGGAAAGGCCCTGGAAACCTCCTTTTGCATCTCCTCATCCTCTGCCAGCATCTGGTGATAGACCTGGTCGCAGTCCAGCACCACGGCGCCCAGTTTCCGCAGCACCGCCAAGGCGCTGCTCTTTCCCGCGCCGGTGCCGCCTGTGAGGCCCAGGATAATCTTTTCGCTGTCGGCCTCCACCACGTGGAAGCCCGCCGCCTTTTTCAGCCGGTTGCCCACGGCCAGACCCAACCCCCTTCCATCCGGACACTGGGTGTAGATCTCCGTCACCGGACTGTTGTCAAAGGTGCGCAGAGCCTCGAACACCCGCTGGGCCTGGGCCAGCTTATCCTCCACCGGCCCAATGGCGTGAACCACCTGATCCGGAAACAGCCGGACATACTCGTCAAAGCAGATTACGCCGGAATGAACACCTACCCGGCGCTTAATCTCCTGGGCGGACTTTGCCGGCGCACCCGTGACCACCGTAACCGGCGCCTTTGGCGCATAGTGACGGTATTTCATACCCGGAGCCTTCGGTTTCTCTCCCTCAGCCAGCGTCCCGATAACCGCCCGGTCCACGGCGATGGGACCGATGAGCCGTTCCAGCTCCTCCACCGGCAGCCCGCCGGGACGCAGCAGCCGGGGCGGCTCGCAAGTCAGGTCCAAAATTGTGGACTCCACTCCCACCACACAGGGACCGCCATCCACCACACCCTCAATTCTGCCGTCCATGTCCTCCAGCACGTCCTGCGCGCTGGTGCAGCTGGGCCTGCCAGAGAGATTGGCGCTGGGCGCGGCAACCGGCACCCCCGCCTCCCGGAGGATAGCCAGGGTCACCAGATGGTTCGGACAGCGCACCGCCACGGTATCCAGCCCCGCGGTGGTGACGTCCGGCACCAAGCCGCTGCGCTTTAGGATCATCGTCAGAGGACCGGGCCAAAATTTTCGGGCCAGTACATAGGCCATGGGCGGAATCTCCCGGCAGTACCGGGGAAGCCACTGGGGACCGGTGAGGTGAAGAATGAGCGGATTGTCCTGCGGCCTCCCCTTCGCCTGAAAGATCCGCCGGACGGCGGCCTCATCCAGACCGTTGGCCCCCAATCCGTACACCGTCTCCGTAGGGATGGCCACCAGGGCACCGTCCCGCAGCAGCCGGGCGGCGGCGGAGATGTTGTCCTCAATGGTCTTCTGTTGTCCCTTGGTATCCCGCAAGTCAAAATACAACGTATGCATAGCTTCGCCTCTATCTCTCTGATCGGGCTTTCGCCCGCGTTTTACTCCACAGAACAATCCGGCAAACGGCCCAGGCCAGCGCCGCCAGGAACAGCGGCAGAAGGACCAGCGCACAGATCCCCGCGATCTCCATATCCTCGGCGGCGTACGGGTTTTCCGCAGCTCCGTATTCTGCTACATACAGCATTCCCCGCAGCCAAGTCCAGGCCAGCAGGCCCTCCAGCGCGGTCAGGCCCGCCGTCAGGATCCAGAGCATTCCTGTCTCCAGCCTCCGCAGGATCATCCCGCACCACCTTTGAGCCTTTCGGCCTGATCCGCCGCCGCCAGCGCATCAATCAGCTCGTCCAGATCACCGTCCATAATCGCGCCTATTTTATAAAGCGTCAGTCCGATCCGGTGGTCCGTCACCCGGCCCTGGGGGAAGTTGTAGGTGCGGATGCGCTCGCTGCGGTCTCCGCTGCCCACTTGATTGCGGCGCCGGGCCGCCTCAGCATCGTCCCGTTTTTTCAGCGCCAGATCATACAGCCGGGAACGCAGCACCCGCATGGCCTTGTCCTTATTTTTATACTGGCTCCGCTCGTCCTGGCACTCCACCACCAGTCCTGAGGGCAAATGGGTGATCCGGATGGCGGACTCTGTCTTATTCACATGCTGTCCCCCGGCGCCGGAAGAGCGGTAGGTGTCAATCTGTAAGTCCTTTGGGTTTATCTCTATATCCACGTCCTCCGCCGCCGGCAGCACCGCCGCCGTGGCGGCGCTGGTGTGGATCCGCCCGCCGGACTCCGTCTCCGGCACCCGCTGGACCCGGTGGACGCCGCTCTCGAATTTCAGCCGGGAGTACGCCCCTTCCCCCTCAACAAGGACGCTGCACTCCTTCACGCCGCCCAGCTCCGTCTCATTCAGACTGACCACATCCAGCTTCCAGCCCTTGCTCTGGGCATACATGGTGTACATCCGCAGGAGGGATGCCGCAAACAGCGCCCCCTCCTCGCCGCCGACGCCGCCCCGCAGCTCCAAAACGACGCTCCGGTTGTCATCCGGGTCCCTGGGGAGGAGCAAAATCCTCAGCTGCTCCTCCAGCCGCCGCAGCTCCGCTTTGGCAGCGGAAAGCTCCTCCTGGGCCAGTTCCCGAAAGTCCGGGTCATGGAGCAGTTTCTCCGCTTCCGTCCGCCTCCGCTCCGCCGCCTCCCAATCGCGCCAGCCGGCGGCAACGGGTTCCAGCTCTTTCATCTCTCTGTTCAGCTTTTTTAACCGTCCGGCGTCGCCGTAGACAGCGGGGTCCGACAGCTGCGCTTGCAGGTCCTCATACCGCAGGGCCAGCCCTTTTAGTTTCTCCAGCATACCAGCGCTCCTTTCCGCTCAAATTTCGGAAACAGGCGCGCTACCACTGTCTCTCTTTTAAAAACTCCTGGGTCTGACGAAGAAATTCCTCCTGCCAAAAAGCATAGCCCACAGAACCGCTGCGCAAAGACACCGCCGTCCGGTGTCCGCAGGGGGTGTAGAGATCCATCTGCTGAAAGACCTCCTCATTCTTGTCCTCACTGCCCCGGGTGATCACATACGAGGCGTTGCGCAGCTCCTTGCCGTGCTGCTTTAAAAATCCCCGGGCCGCCGCGCTGCACCGTCCCGCCCACACCGGCGTGCCGACGATCACCAGCCGGTAGTCCGACAGCGGCCACTTGGTCTGGTACCTCACCTTGGGGCTTGTGCGCCGCACAGCGTCAAACCCGCTGCGCAGCCACCCCATGGCGCCGCTGCGGTCCACACCGTCCTGCAATTCCACCAGCTCCGCATCCAGGGCCTTGGCGATCTCCTCCATGGCAGTCTTGGTATTGCCCGTCCGGGAATAATACATACATAATACGTTGTTCCAGGCCATGCCTTATCTCCTAAATCCAAATAATTTCATGCGGCCGCACTCCCGCCGCCGCCACAGAGGTCCGGCAGCTCATTCCGGCCGGGCGCCGAAACGCTCCAAACAGCACAGCCGCAGCCGGGTTCCGCCCCCTTTGATAAAGGGGAAGCTCAATCAAACAGAGCCGTCTTCACCACTGCGAAAGCCTCCCGCACATAGTAATTGGCGGTGAGCCACCACCAGGGCAGTTCCGCAGAGACACCTACAACATGAAGCCCCTCCCTGCGGGCGATCATATGCGCCCGGAAACAGTGGAAGTCGTTGGTCACCACTGCGATCACCGCCGTCTCTGTATTCACGCCGTTTGCCGCCAGCAGCTCCTTGGAGTACCGAAAGTTCTCCGCTGTGTTTGTGGAACGCTCCTCCAGCAGCCAGATGGGACTGTCCTCGTAAAGCTCCCAGCGGACGCTCAGCGCCCGGCGCATGGCCTCCGCCTCGGTGACGGACTCCCCCGGTCCCTGACCGCCGGAGAGCACCACCGGCACGCCGGGGTGATATTGAAGGTACTCCGCCGCCGCGTCAATGCGGCTCTGGAGCGCCGCCGAGGGCGTCTCGCCGTTGACCCCGGCTCCCAGAACAATCACCGCGTCCACCGGAACGCCGGAGTTGTCCGTCTCTCCCCGAAAGACCACCGCGGCCTCGATGCCCATTAAAAGCGCCAGTACCAGAGCCGTCCCCATGAGAAACGCCCGCCAAAACAGGCGGCCCATCCGGGAGTCCCTGGCCCAGCGCCGCAGAAATGCGCCGGACAGCCAAAGGGCGGCAGAACCGAGAAATAGAAAGCCGGTAAACCGCATTCCATTGGGGATGACAACAAGGGCCAGCCCGGCCAGGGTCAGAAGAACGATGGTCCAATAGGGGATTTTCTCTCGCATGCGTGATCCTCCGCAGGGAGCTGCTCCGAATCTGAACCGGTCACACCTCTCCGGCCTCCTCGCTCAGCCTCTCCCACTTCTCGTAGAGGGCGTCCAGCCCGGCCTGCGCCGTATCCCTCTCTCCCATCAGCTCATTGAGCTTTTCATAATCACAGGCGGCAGCCTCCATATCCCGCTCCAAAGCGGCCATTTCCTCCTCTGCCCTGGCGATCTCCCGCTCACAGATGGTCAAAAGCCGCCGGGCGTTCTGCTGCGCCCGGTTGCCCCGGGCGGGCCGTTCCGCCGCTTTTTTCTCCGGAGCAGCCTTTGGCTGTTCCGCCCGCTCCGCCTCCTCCCGGGCCTTCTCCTGGCGGTACTGGGCAAAGCCGCAGGAATAGTCCGTGACGGTACCGTCCGCCAGCTCCCAGATCCGGGTGGCAAAGCGGTTGATAAAATACCGGTCATGGCTGACGAAGAGCAGCGTCCCATCATAGGCCTCCACCGCCTCTTCAATCCACTCCCGGGAGGCGATATCCAAGTGGTTGGTAGGCTCGTCCAAAATCAAAAAGTTGATCTCGTCGTCCATCAGCATGCACAGCCGCAGCCGGCTCTGCTCCCCACCGGAAAGGACGGACACCGCTTTTAGCACATCCTCCCCCCGGAAGTCATAGGCCGCCAGGCGGTTCCGGGCGGACTGGGCCGAGAGGCCCCGCTTTGCCGCCATCATGTTCTCCACCAGATTCCAGTCCGGATGGTCGAAATGGATGATCTGGGGAAGATACGCCGCCTTCACCTGGGGACCTGTTTTGATCCGCCCATCGTCCGGGTACAGCTCCCCCACAATCATCTTAATCAGGGTGGATTTTCCCGTGCCGTTGTCACCGAGAAGGGCAATGCGCTCGCCTCCCTCCACCTTGAGGGTCACGCCGTCAAACAGCCGCTTGTCCCCGAAGGATTTGGCGAGATTTCGAATCCCCAGCACCTCATCGCCGTGGAACTCGGCAGCAGTGAAACGGGCGTCCATCTTCCGCGCCTTGGCAGGCTTGGCGGTGGTGCGCATGCGTTCGATCCGCCGCTCAATATTGATGGCCCGGCGGTAAGTCTTGTCCATACCCTGAAAGGCCCACAGCCGCAACTGGTCCGCCGCCTTTTCCAGCTGCTCGATCTTAGCCTGCTCCTTCAAATACTGCTTCATCCGCTCCTGATAGCGGCGCTCCTTCTCCACGGCGTAAAAGCTGTAGTTCCCGCTGTAAAACTCCGCTTTGCCGTCCTGGATCTCTATGACCCGGGTCACCACCCGGTCTAAAAAATAGCGGTCGTGGGAGATGGCCACCACGGTGCCCCGGAACCCCCGGATATATTCCTCCAGCCACTCCGTGGCGTGAAGGTCCAAGTGGTTCGTCGGTTCGTCCAGCAGCAGGATCTCCGTGTCCTCCAAGATCAGGCGCCCCAGGTTCACCCGGGTCTTCTCCCCGCCGGAGAGACTGTCGAAAAATTGGCGGCGCATCGCCTGGGAAATCGAGAGTCCGTTGGCGATTTTATTGACGGCCACGTCGGTATCGTAACCGCCAAAGACCTCAAACCGTTCGCTCAAAGCGCCGTAGCGCCGCAGCAGGGCCGGGTCCGTCTCCCCTGCGGCCATCCGGGCCGTCAGGCCCTCCATCTCCCGGGCCAGCTTCTCCAGGCGGCCAAAGGCAGACCGAAGCACATCTTCCACGGTGTACTCCGGGGGATATACGGGAATCTGGGAAATCAGCCCCACCCGACGGCCCTGGCCCACCGTAACGGCGCCCTCGTCATAGTCCAGCTCTCCGGTCAATATTTTAAAGAGGGTGGTCTTGCCCGCGCCGTTTTTGCCCAATAGGCCCACCCGCTCTCCCTGGTCAATCTGGAAGGTCAGTCCATCCAAAACGGGATGCCCCACCTCAAAGGATTTAACCAGGGAGTTCACCTGTATCTCAATCATAATCCTAATCCTATCGTCCAGTCATCCGGCGGTACGGGCGGCAGCCGCCCTCCTCACGGATCCGCCGTCAACTGTTTTACCAGCTCTCCGAAGCGCATCGCGTGGGAGGCCTTAACCAACATCGCCGTGTTCGGCCCCAGCTGCCGCCGCAGCTCCGCCGCGGCTTCCTCTTTTGTAAAGAAATGGAGGACAGAAGCCCCGCTCTGGGCCGCGCCATCTGCAATGCGGACGGCTTTTTCACCGATGGCCACCACGAAGTCGATGCCCAGCATAGCGGCCAAGGCCCCCATGTTGTAATGGGCCTGGTCTGTCAGTTCACCCAGCTCTCCCATATCCCCCAGCACCGCCACCTTACGGTCACAGACGGTTTTGGCCAGCACCTCCAGCGCCGCCGTCACGGACTGGGGATTGGCGTTGTAGCAGTCGTCCAGCAAAAGCCGCCCGCCGGAAAGACGGACCACCCGCATCCGGGAGCCGGCCGGCTCATAGGCCGCCACGCCCCGGACAATCTCCTCCCGGCTCAGTCCCAGTTCCTCCGCCACGGCCACCGCCATAGAGGCGGAGTAGGCCATGTGCTCCCCGGGCGCCGGAATGGACAGGCGGTAGACGTCCCGCTCTGTGGTCACGGTGCAGGTGATCCCCTCCACGCCGTGGTCGCTCACCTCTGCAATCCGGACTTGGCAATGCTCCGATTGGCCGCAGCGCACAGTGGGGAAAGGCGCCTGCACCGTATCCAGCAAGGCGTCGTCCCCATTGAGGACCAACAGTCCGCCCTCTCTCAGATTCTCTAAAATCTCGCATTTGGCCTGGAGAATCCCCTCCCGGCTGCCCAAAAACTCCACGTGGGCGTCGCCGATGTTGGAGATTACGGCGATGTCCGGCCGCACCATCTCTCCCAGGTAGCGGATCTCCCCAAAATGGTTCATCCCCGTCTCGATCACCGCCGCCTGATGTTCCGGGGCAAGATCCAGCAGCGTCAGCGGGGTGCCGATGTCGTTGTTGTAATTCTCCGGCGTCTTGTGGACCCGCAGCTTGATCCCCAGCACGGCGGAGAGCATCTCCTTTGTGGTGGTCTTGCCTACACTGCCGGTGACTTGGATCACGGGGATGGCAAACCGGTCCCGGTAGGCGGATGCCAAAGCCCGCAGGGCCAGCCGCGTATCCGGCACCTGAATATAGAACTTATCCGGCCGCAGTGTCTCCGGCGGCCGGGCGCACAGGCACCCCGCCGCGCCGCTCTCCAGCGCCGCGCCGATGAAGTCATGTCCATCAAACCGTTCGCCCACCCAGGGAACAAACAGGCAGCCGGGAACAATCTTCCGGCTGTCCGTGGACAGGGCGGAGACATTGGGCGCATCTGCCCGCGGGTTTTTCCAGATGCCCCCCACGGCAGCGGCGATCTCCTGTACGGTCATGGGCTGCATAAGCTCAACCTCTCCTCTTCAAGTGGTAGGACTGCTGCACGATCTCCTCGCACAGAGTGGGGTAATCAATGCCAACCGCCTTGGCGGCTTTTGGAATCAGACTGCCGGGGGTCATGCCAGGCAGAGAGTTGACCTCCAGGCACCAGGCCTTCCCCTCTCCATCCAAAATGAAGTCCGCCCGGGAGTACACGGATAGTCCCAAGGCCCTATGTACCTTCAGCGCCAGCTCCTGGACCAGCTTCGCCTCTTCCTCCGTCACCGGAGCGGGGCAGACTTCTCGCGCCCCGCCGGCCTGATATTTGGCGGCGTAATCGAAGCCCCTCTCCGCCGGCAGGATCTCAATAGGGGGCAGCGCCCGGTCCCCCAGCACGGCCACCGTCAGCTCCCGGCCACGGACGCGCCGCTCCCACAGTACCTGGCCGCCAAAGCCCCGGACCTGGATCAACGCATCCCGCAGGGCCGCCCGGTCCTCCGGGAGAAATACGCCGAGAGACGATCCCCCGGTCGTGGCCTTGACAACGCAGGGCACCGGCAGCTCTGCCGCCAGTCTCTCCGTCTCGTCCGCCGTATATTCCAGCAATCTCCACTCCGGGGTGAGAACACCCGCTGATTCCATGATGCGTTTCGCCACGGCCTTATCCATTGCCATGCCCGAGGCCAGGTAGCCGCTGCCGATATAGGGCACCCCCAGCAAATCCAGTACGGCCTGTATCCGGCCATCCTCACCGTCCTCGCCGTGAAGGCCCAGGAACACGATATCCGCCAGCCGGCACAGCTCTAAAACGCACGGCCCAATCCGGCTGGGTCCCTGGTCCCTCCGCAGGCGGCGCACCGCCTCCAGATCCGGCGCCTGCGCGCCGATCTCCGCATTGGGACACAGCCCGTCCGGCGCGTCAAACAGCGTCTCCAAATCCTCCGGGGCATCCTCCACGCCTAAGAACAGATCTACCAGAACCGCCCGGTGTCCCCTCTCCCGCAGAGCGCGGCACACGCCGCAGCCCGTCACCAGGGAAACCGCACGTTCTGTGGAAATCCCCCCCGCCAGCACAACGATTTTCACTGCCGTTCATTCCTTTCAGTACCCAGCTGTCAACTGTTTACAGAATCATCCTATTATAATCTTTCACAGTTTAACACAAACCGCACCGAAATACAACCACTAAAAACGCCTCACCCGTGCTATCCTCCTCGTAGCGCGTCACAAGTCTTTCGTCAAAAGGACGCGGGAAACTGTCAGTTTTGTCTATTGCCGGGCGGCAAAAAATCCGGTACAATAGGTATGACCTTTAAGGGGTACTACCTATTTATCTTTTTATTGAGGTGAACGGAATGAGCACCCAGCCGACCCAGAACCGAACCATTCGCACCCAGCTGCTGTCCGACATGCGGGACGGAATCTATTCCGCCTGTGAGCGGCTGCCGCGGGAGAGTGTCCTGGCAGAGACTCTAGGCATCAGCCGTACACAGCTCCGGGATATTTTGGCCTCCCTGGAACGGGAGGGTTTTATCACCCGCCGTCACGGCGTGGGCACCATCATCAACCGCCATATCCTGAACGTCCACACCCGCATGGACATCGAGGTGGAGTTTTTGGACATGATCCGCCGCAACGGCCACCAGCCGGCTGTCGCCTACGTCCGGGTATCTGAGGGCGAGGCCGACGCCAAAACCGCCTCCCAGCTGCGTATCGTCGAGGGAGCGCCCGTCCTCCGGGTAGCCCGGCTGTGCACTGCCGACGGCATGCCCGCGATCTACTGTGAGGACGTGGTAAGCAAATCACTGGTAAAAGCGGACTACACGGCGGATGATTTAAACCAGCCCATCTTTCACTTCCTCCACCAGTCCTGCGGCGTATATCCCTATCTGGACCTGGCGGAGATCCGGGCCGTGGCGGCGGACGGTGTTCTGGCGGAGATCTTCCAAATTCCCGCGGGAACCCCCCTGCTGAACATGGACGAGGTGGACTATGACATCGACGGCAACCCTGTATTCTGCTCCATGGAGTACTTCGCGGATGGGTACTTCCGGCATGCGGTAATGCGGAAAAAACTATAAAAGAGCCGCCGTCCGGCGGTATAAGCTGTAACCGGAGGATACGCCGCCAAGTTGCGGCGGTCCCCGTGATCCGAGACAAGGAGGCTGCACAATGCAGAAAAAAGTCGCAGTCATCATGGGATCTGACTCCGACTGGCCCGTGGTGAAAAACGCCTGTGCTCAGCTGGCGGAATTGAACATCCCCTATGAGGCACACATCCTGAGCGCCCACCGCACTCCCGCCGCCGCCGCGGAATTCGCCGCAGGCGCCCGGCAGCGGGGCTTTGGCGTCATTATCTGCGCCGCAGGGATGGCGGCGCACCTGGCGGGCGCCTTTGCCGCCAACACCACCCTCCCCGTCATCGGCGTCCCCATGAAAGGGGGCGCCATGGACGGGCTGGACGCGCTTTTGGCCACCGTACAGATGCCCGGCGGGATCCCGGTGGCCACCGTGGCCATTAACGGCGCAAAAAACGCCGCCGTGCTGGCGGCCCAGATTTTAGCCGTCGCCGACCAGGCCCTTGCGGAAAAGCTGGAGGCCGCCCGGGCGGACATGGCGGACCAGGTCGCCGCCAAGGACGCCAGACTCCAGGAGGAGCTGGACAATTGACGGCGGCGGAAATTCCCCCATCCTAAAAAATCAAAACCGGAGGTTATCACCATGCAGAAACTGGAACAGCTCTACGAGGGCAAGGCCAAGAAGGTCTACGCCACCGAAGATCCGGGCCTTGTAATCGTGGACTATAAGGATGACGCCACCGCCTTCAACGGCGCCAAGAAGGGCACCATCACCGGCAAGGGCGTCATCAACAACCAGATGACCAACCGCTTCATGGCAAAGCTGGAGAAGGCCGGCATCCCCACCCACTTTGTAGAGGAGCTGAGCGAGCGGGAGACCCTGGTGAAAAAAGTCTCCATTGTGCCGCTTGAGGTCATCATCCGCAATATCTCCGCCGGCTCCTTCGCCAAGCGCTACGGCGTAGAGGAGGGCATCGTCTTTGACGCCCCCACCATCGAGTTCTCCTACAAGTGCGACGAGCTGGACGACCCCCTGCTGAACACCTACCACGCCCTGGCGCTGAAGCTGGCTGCGCCGGAGGAGATTGCGGCCATCGAAAAATATGCCTTCGCGGTCAATGATTTTCTCAAGGTCTTCTGGTCCTCCTGCGGCGTAACCCTGGTGGACTTCAAGCTGGAGTTCGGCCGCCTGCATGACGGCACCATCGTCCTGGCCGATGAGATCAGCCCCGACACCTGCCGCCTGTGGGACAGTAAAACCGGGGAAAAACTGGACAAGGACCGCTTCCGCCGGGATTTGGGCGGTGTGGAGGACGCCTATGCTGAGGTCATGCGCCGCATGACGGAGGCCCTCTGATGGGCGGTTTTTTTGGCGCAGTCTCCCGGCAGGACGTCACTCTGGATATCTTCTTCGGCGTGGACTACCACTCCCATCTGGGGACCCGCCGGGGCGGCATGATCATCCACGACCCAAAAGACGGTTTCCAGCGGCAGATCCACTCCATTGAAAACACCCCTTTCCGCACCAAGTTTGAAAAGGACCTGGCGGAGTTTCACGGATACAGCGGCATCGGCTGCATCAGCGACAGCGATCCCCAGCCCCTGCTGGTCCGGTCCCACTTGGGCCTGTACGCCATCACCACCGTTGGCATTATCAACAACGCCGATGCGCTGGTGGAACGCTATTTTTCCGACCATGGCCACCAGTTTATGGCCATGAGTTCCGGCAAGGTCAACGCCACAGAGCTGGCCGCCGCCCTCATCAATCAGAAGGACGACCTGGTCTCCGGCATCCTCCACGCCCAAGAGATGGTGGACGGCTCTTTGACGCTGCTGATCCTCACGGACCAGGGGGAAATTCTGGCCGCCCGGGACCGGATGGGCCGGCTTCCGGTGCTCGTCGGCAAAAATCAGCAGGGACACTGCGTGTCCTTCGAGTCCTTCGCCTGCCACAAGCTGGGGTACGAAGTGGCCTATGAGCTGGGTCCCCGGGAGATTGTCCGCATACGGCCGGAGGATTTCAAAACCCTCTCTCCCCCCGGGGAGCAGATGAAAATCTGCGCCTTTCTCTGGACCTATTACGGCTACCCCAACTCCAATTATGAAGGCGTCAACGTGGAGGTCATGCGCTACCGCAACGGCGCCATCATGGCCCAAAACGAGCGCCGCAGGGGCACCTTGCCTCCGGTGGACTATGTGGCCGGCGTACCGGACTCCGGCGTGCCCCACGCCATCGGCTACGCCAATGAGAGCCGCATGGAGTTTGCCCGCCCCTTTGTCAAGTACACTCCCACCTGGCCCCGATCCTTCATGCCCGTTAATCAGGATGTGCGAAACCAGGTGGCCAAGATGAAGCAGATCCCCGTTCCGGAGCTGATCCAGGGCAAACGGCTGCTCTTTGTGGACGACTCCATTGTCCGGGGCACCCAGCTGCGGGAGACCGTGGAGTTTCTCTACGAGTCCGGGGCCAAAGAGGTCCATATGCGCTCCGCCTGTCCCCCCATTATGTACAGCTGCAAATACCTGAACTTCTCCCGGGGCAACTCGGATATGGACCTGCTGGCCCGGCGCACCGTCCAGGAGCTGGAGGGCAGCGAGGGACAGGAACATCTGGACGAGTACGCCGACGCCGGCACCTGCCGGGGCCAGTGCATGCTCAAGCGCATCTGTGAGAAGCTGGGGTTCGACTCTCTGGGCTACCAGTCTCTGGACGGGCTGCTGGAATCCATCGGTATTGATCAGGATAAGATCTGCACCTACTGCTGGACAGGAAGAGAATAATCAAGAAAAGGAGACGGTCACCATGGTTGAGTCAAGCTGCGGGATCCTATGCGGGGAATGCGCCTACCGGGAGCAAATGGGCTGTGCCGGCTGCACCCAAATTCAAAAACCGTTCTGGGGTGACAGCTGCCCTTTAAAATCATGCTGCGGAGAAAAAGGACATCTGCACTGCGGTCAATGCGGAGAGTTTCCCTGCGCGCTGTTGAAGCAGTTCGCCTATGATGAAAAACAGGGCGACGGCGGAAAGCGGATCAGCCAGTGCAGATATTGGAAGGAGAACGAGGCATGAATCACTCCCATTCCGCCGCCTACGCCGCCGCCGGTGTGGACATTGAGTCCGGATACAAAGGCGTGGAACTGATGAAAAAGCACGTGGCCCGGACCAGGATTCCCGGCGTGGTCTCCGGCATCGGCGGCTTCGGCGGGCTGTTCGCCCCGGACCTTGCCGGCATGAAGGAACCCGTTCTGGTCTCCGGCACCGACGGCGTGGGCACTAAGCTGCGTCTGGCCCAGCTGCTGGACAGGCACGACACCATCGGCATCGACTGTGTGGCCATGTGCGTCAACGACATCGTGTGCTGCGGGGCAAAGCCCCTCTTCTTCCTGGACTACATCGCCATTGGCAAAAACGAGCCGGAGAAGGTGGCCGCCATCGTCTCCGGCGTTGCGGAGGGCTGCGTCCGGTCCGGCTGCGCCCTCATCGGCGGCGAGACCGCCGAGCACCCCGGCGTCATGGACCCGGACGATTACGACATCGCCGGCTTCGCCGTGGGCATCGTGGACCGGGAGAAGATCATCGACGGCTCCCGGGTGTGGGAGGGGGACGTGCTCATCGGCCTCACCTCTTCTGGCGTCCACTCCAACGGCTTCTCCCTGGTGCGGAAAGTATTCGATATCGAGCACACGGACCTGACCGCCCCCATGGACGAGCTGGACGGAAAGTCCCTGGGTGAGATACTTCTGGCTCCCACCAAGATCTACGTCAAGGCCGTCCAGGCCCTGCTGGAGGGCGGTGTAGACCTCCACGGCGCCAGCCACATCACCGGCGGCGGGTTCTTTGAGAACATTCCCCGGATGCTGCCGGAGGGACTGGGCGTGAAGATCCTGCCCAACGCCATCCCAAAGCAGCCCATCTTTGACCTGATTCAAAAGCGCGGAAACATCTCCGATCACGACATGTACAACACCTTCAACATGGGCCTTGGCATGGTCCTGGCGGTACCTCTGGAGCACAGGGACCGGGCCTTGGAGCTGCTGGCGGCGGCGGGCGAGCAGGATGCGGCCTGCGTGGGCATCGTCACCCGGTCCGACGGCGGCGTGTCCTTTGACGGCCTATGAGCAAGGCGAGAATCGCCGTGCTGGTCTCCGGCGGCGGAACCAATCTGGAGGCCCTGCTGAATGCCCAGGAGGCGGGAAAACTCCCCCACGGGGAGATCGTGCTGGTGTGCGCCAGCAATGAGGGTGCCTACGCCCTGGAGAGGGCCAGGAACCACGGCGTCCCCGCCACTGTGGTGGCCCGGAAGGCCATGAGCCAGTCCGCCTTTGAGACGGCCCTGAGCATCAAGCTGGCAGCCTACCGGGTGGACGTCATCATCCTGGCAGGATTCCTCTCCATTTTGTCGGAGGAGTTTGTCAGCCGCTGGCCGGACCGGATGATCAACATCCATCCCTCCCTTATCCCCGCCTTCTGCGGGAAGGGGATGTACGGTCTCCGGGTCCATGAGGCGGCTCTGGAGCGGGGCGTGCAGATCACCGGGGCCACGGTGCACCTGGTGAACGAGATCCCCGACGGTGGGCGCATCCTGCTGCAAAAGGCGGTGGAGGTCCTGCCGGACGATACGCCGCAGACCCTCCAGCGCCGGGTGATGGAGCAGGCGGAGTGGGTCCTCCTGCCCCAGGCGGCGGAGATGGTGTGCCGGGAGCTGGCGGAGAGGGAAACGCCATGACACAGGCCCAACAGGCCGCTTTTGTCCACCGCTGTTACGAGACGGCCTACGAAAAGCAGTCCCGCGCCGGCAAGACGTTTCTCCCCAGCGTGCCGCCGGAGATGCGCACCGGTCTCACGGACTCCCGGGGCTGGTTTTAGTGGAAGCTGATCCCCGCCCCCACCCGGGCGGAGGACCTGGACGCCCTGGAGGGGAAATGGGGCCTGACCCTGCCGTCCCTGCTGCGGGCGTTCCTCTCCACGGACTGCCACTTCCTGGATGTCCCCGGTTTCTTCGCCGTACGGCCCGACGACCCCTTGTCGGTGTTCCGGACCACCATGGAGGAACCCGCCCTGTTTCAGGCGGGACTCATTCCCCTGGGCTGGGGGGAGAACGCGGCGGGCGGCGACGCCCTTTACTGCCTCGACTCTATGCCGGACCGCCGCCCCGTCGTCTCCCTGGACTACCTGTCCTTCTCCATGGAGCTGGCCGGCGGCGGAGACCGGGAGTCTCTGCTGGAGATCTCCCAACCGGCGGCGGAGGACTTCACAACATACGCAGAACAGCTGTTTCTGCGATAACACCAACCTCATGTTAAAAAATGCGGTGAATCGGATAAGGAGTGCGAACTATGACGGAACTGGAACTGAAATACGGCTGCAACCCCAACCAGAAGCCCTCCCGCGTCTTTATGCGCAGCGGTTCCGACCTGCCTGTCACCGTGCTGAACGGCAGGCCGGGCTACATCAACTTTCTGGATGCCCTGAATTCCTGGCAGCTGGCCCGGGAGCTGAAGGAGGCCACCGGGCTTCCCGCCGCCGCCAGCTTCAAACACGTCTCTCCCGCCGGTGCTGCCGTGGGACTGCCTCTCAGTGAGACAGACAAAAAAATCTACTTTGCGGAGGCGGATCATGACCTCTCTCCCATTGCCTGCGCCTATATCCGGGCCAGAGGCGCGGACCGTCTCTGCTCCTACGGCGACTGGGCCGCCCTCTCCGACGTGTGCGACGCAGACACCGCCAACTACCTCAAGGCGGAGGTATCCGACGGCATCATCGCCCCGGGCTATACGGACGAGGCCCTGGAGATTCTGAAAACCAAGAAGAAGGGCAATTACAATGTGGTGCGAATCGACCCAGGCTATGTGCCGGACCCTGTGGAATACAAGGATGTGTTCGGCGTCACCTTCCAGCAGGGACGAAATGAGTATAAAATTGACGAATCCCTGCTGACCAACATCGTGACCAAAAATCACGACCTGCCCCAGGCGGCGAAGGTCGACATGGTGGTCGCCCTCATCACGCTGAAATACACCCAGTCCAATTCCGTGTGCTATGTAAAGGACGGGCAGGCCATCGGCGTGGGAGCCGGCCAGCAGAGCCGCATCCACTGCACCCGTCTGGCGGGCACCAAGGCCGACAGCTGGCGGCTGCGCCAGCACCCCAAGGTGCTGAATCTGCCCTTCATCGACGGCATCCGCCGCCCGGACCGTGACAACGCCGTCGACTGTTACCTCTCGGAGGAGGAGAGCCAGTGGCTGCTGGCGGACGGCGCGTGGCAAAAGAGCTTCAAAATCTGCCCCAAACCGCTGACGGCGGCGGAGAAGCAGGACTGGCTCTCCCGGTTCTCCGGCGTCACCTGCGGGTCCGACGCTTTCTTCCCCTTCGGCGACAACGTGGAGCGGGCGCACCGGAGCGGCGTTCAATATATCGTCCAGCCCGGCGGTTCCATTCGGGATGACAACGTCATTGAGACTGCCGACAAATACAACATGACCATGTGCTTTACAGGGATGCGTCTGTTCCACCACTGATCGACAGCGCCTTGGCAGATGGTGGAATGGCCTGCACAAAAGTGCAGGCCATTCCACCCGAAAGCAATCCTATTTCCGGATGAAAATCCCAGAAAATGAGGTGCATTTATGAACCTTCTTGTAGTCGGCGGCGGAGGCCGCGAACACGCCATCATCAAAAAGCTGAGGGAAAATCCCCGGGTTGAGACCATTTACGCCCTCCCCGGCAACGGCGGCATCGCCCAGGACGCCGTGTGCGTTCCGGAGATCGGGGTCAAGAATATTGAAAAAATTGTGGATTTCGCCAAGTCCCGCAGCATTGATTTCGCCGTTGTAGCCCCGGATGATCCCCTGGCCCTGGGCTGCGTGGACAGGCTCCATGCGGCGGGGATCCCCTGCTTTGGGCCGGACGCCAAAGCCGCCCGGATCGAGTCCAGTAAAGTCTTTGCCAAAACTCTAATGAAGCAGCACGGCATTCCCACCGCCCAATACCGGGTCTTTGACGATCCGGCGGCGGCCCTGGCGTATTTACGAGGCGGAACGTCCTTCCCCGTCGTGGTCAAGGCAGACGGGCTGGCTCTGGGCAAGGGGGTTCTGATTCCCCAAAATCTCCAGGAGGCGGAGGCCGCTGTGAAAACCATTATGGAGGACCGGGCCTTCGGCGATTCCGGCCGCGAGATCGTCATTGAGGAGTTTTTGACCGGCCCGGAGGTCAGCGTGCTGGCCTTTACCGACGGAACCGCCATCCGTCCCATGGTCTCCTCCATGGACCACAAGCGGGCCGGGGACAATGACACGGGCCTCAACACCGGCGGTATGGGTACCGTGGCCCCCAATCCCTATTACACCCCCGAGGTTGCTCAGATCTGTATGGAGACCATCTTCCTGCCCACGCTCTCCGCCATGCGGGCCGAGGGCTGTCCCTTCAAGGGCTGTCTGTACTTTGGCCTCATGCTGACGCCGGAGGGACCGAAGGTCATTGAGTACAACTGCCGCTTCGGCGACCCGGAAACCCAAGTCGTACTGCCGTTGCTGAAAACCGACCTTCTAACCGTCATGCAGGCTGTGGAGAACGAGACCCTCGGCGCTCTGGACGTGGAGTGGACCGGCGGCACGGCAGCCTGCGTCATCCTGGCCTCCGGCGGTTATCCGGAACACTATGAAAAAGGCAAGGCCATAGCTCTGCCGGACACCCTGCCGGAAAACGTCACCCTCTACCACGCCGGGGACAAGCTGGAAGACGGCCGGCTGGTCACCAGCGGCGGGCGGGTGCTGGGTGTCACCGCAGCGGCCCCCACTCTAAAAGAGGCTCTGACAGACGCTTACACCGCCGCCGCCGCAGTGGAGTTTGAGGGAAAATATCTGCGCCGCGACATCGGCCGGCGAGCCTTAGACGCTTTGGAGGATTGACCATGGTTCAACGGATCTATGTGGAAAAAAAGCCCGCTCTGCGGCAGGAGGCCGCTGGCCTTCTCAGCGAACTGCGGACCGTATTGGGCATCCAGACTCTGCGGGAAGTACGGCTTATCAACCGCTATGACGCGGAGGGGCTGGACGAGGCGTCCTTCCGCCGGGCTGTGGGAACGGTGTTCTCCGAACCCCAGGTAGACGACACCGCAAGCGCCCTTCCCGCCGGGGACTGGGTCATTCTGGCGGTGGAGTCCCTGCCGGGACAGTTTGACCAGCGGGCGGACTCCGCCGCCCAATGCGTCCAGCTGATAGCGGGCGGAGAGCGGCCTCTGGTCGCCTGCGCAAAGATCTACCTGCTGTCCGGGGATTTGACAGCGGATCAGGTGGATCGGATCAAACGCTATCTCGTCAACCCCGTGGAGAGCCGGGAGGCCTCTCTGGAAAAACCGGCAACCCTGGCGCAGGACCACAGCGCCCCCGGTCAGGTGGAAACGGTCCACGGCTTCACCGCCATGGACAGCGCTTCGCTGACCGCCCTGCTGGATCATCTGGGTCTCGCCATGGACCTGGACGACCTGAAATTCCTCCAGGCCTACTTCCGGGACACGGAACACCGGGACCCCACCATTACGGAGATCCGGGTGGTGGACACCTACTGGTCCGACCACTGCCGCCACACCACCTTTTCCACCCACTTGGAGGTCGCCGGCATCCAAGATCCCGCGGTGAAATCCGCATATGAACGGTACCTGGCCGCCCGGGAAGAAGTCTACGGCGGGGAAAAGGCCGCGGCGCGGCCTCAGACGCTGATGGACATCGCCACCATCGGTACGAAGGCGCTGAAAAAGCGGGGCCTTCTGCCCGAGATCGACGAGAGCGAGGAGATCAACGCCTGCTCCATCCATGTGCCCGCGGTGGTGGACGGGGAGGAACAGGACTGGCTCCTCATGTTCAAAAACGAGACCCACAACCACCCCACGGAGATCGAACCCTTCGGTGGAGCCGCCACCTGTATCGGCGGGTGTATCCGGGACCCCCTGTCCGGACGGGCGTATGTGCACCAGGCCATGCGCTTCACCGGGGCGGGAGACCCCCGGACGCCCTTTGGTCAAACTATGGAGGGCAAGCTTCCCCAGCGCAAGCTCTGCCAGACCGCCGCAGCCGGCTACTCCTCCTACGGCAACCAGATCGGCCTTGCCACCGGCCATGTGGCGGAAGTCTACCACCCCGGATACATGGCCAAACGGCTGGAGTGCGGTGCGGTTGTCGCCGCAGTCCCCGCAGCAAACGTCCGCCGTGAGCAGCCACAGCCCGGTGATGTGGTCATCCTGCTGGGAGGCCGCACAGGCCGGGACGGCATCGGCGGGGCTACCGGCTCCTCCAAGAGCCACAACAAAAAATCTCTCCGGACTATGGCGTCCGAGGTCCAAAAGGGCAACGCCCCGGAGGAGCGGAAAATCCAGCGCCTGTTTCGGGACGGAGCGGTCACCCGGCTGATCAAGCGGTGCAACGACTTCGGCGCCGGCGGCGTCAGCGTGGCCATCGGTGAGCTGGCCGACGGATTGGAAATCGATTTAGACGCAGTCCGGAAAAAATACGACGGCCTGGACGGCACGGAGCTGGCAATCTCCGAGAGTCAGGAGCGCATGGCTGTAGTAGTGGCCCCGCAGGACGCCGCCGCCTTTATCGCCGCCGCGGAACGGGAAAACCTGGAGGCCTATCAGGTGGCTGTGGTCACTGAGTCCCCCCGGATGACCATGCGCTGGAGGGGTCAGACCATCGCGGACCTGAGCCGCTCGTTCCTAAACACCAACGGCGCGGTGAAACACGCCAGAATCCGCGTTGCCGCGGCGAAACGCCTCTCCCAGAGCCAGAAGACTTTTGCCGGGCTGCGGGAGATGGCCTCCAGCCTGAAATGCGCCTCCCGGCGGGGGCTTGTGGAGCGCTTTGACTCCACCATCGGCGCGGGCAGCGTGCTGATGCCTTTCGGCGGCAGAACCCAGACCACTCCCGCCCAGGTTATGGCGGCGCTGCTTCCGGTCCTGCCAGGTCAGGAGACGGACCAGGCCAGCGTCATGGCCTGGGGCTGTGACCCGGACGCGCTGTCCGCCAATCCCTACCAGGGCGCCTACAACGCCGTGACCGTCTCCATCGCCAAGCTGGTGGCCTCGGGAGCAGATTATAAAAAGGTCTATCTGACCCTCCAGGAGTTCTTTGAAAAACTACGAGATGAACCCGACCGCTGGGGCAGGCCTTTTTCCGCCCTGTTAGGCGCGCTGTCCGCCCAGCTGGACTACGGCTGCGCCGCTATTGGCGGCAAGGATTCCATGTCCGGGTCCTTTCTGGACCTGGACGTACCGCCCACGCTGGTCTCCTTTGCCATCGCCCCCATCCGGGCCGGTGAGATCATCACTCCGGAGTTCAAAGAGGCGGGGCACCCTGTGTACCTCTTCCAGGAGGGCGGCCTGGACGGCAGCCCGGAAAACCGTCAGGCTGCCTGGGAGGCCCTGCGCCGTCTAGCTCAGGCGGGAAAGGTCCGGGCCGCTTACGCGGTGGAGAGCGGCCTCGCCGAGGCTGTGATGAAGATGTCCTTCGGCGGCGGTATCGGGTTCCAGTCTCTGGACATGGGCGGCACAGCCTGGTACACCGCCAGGCCCGGCGCCATTGTCGCAGAGCTGGCAGAGGATATGGGCAACTGCCATCCCGAGGGACTGTACGCCCGAATCGGCCGGACCACCGCCGAGTCCGTAATTACTATTGGTAATGAATCCGCCTCAATTGACGAACTGTTATCACTGAACGAGGCCGTCCTGGCAGACGTATACCCCACCCGGGCCGCCGTCTCCGGTCAGGTCCCGGTGTTGGAGGCCCCGGCATTTCAGCGCCCGGTCCCCAGGGTTGGAATGGCAAAGCCGCGGGTTCTGATCCCCGTCTTTCCCGGCACCAACTGCGAGTATGACAGCGCCCGGGCAGTCCTCCGGGCGGGGCTGGAGGCGGAGACCGTGGTCATCCGCAATCTGACGCCGGAGTCCCTGCTGTCCTCCGCCCGGGAATTGGAGGAGGCTATTCGCCGCGCCCAGATCGTATTTCTGCCCGGAGGCTTCTCCGGGGGCGATGAGCCGGACGGCTCCGCAAAATTTATCGTCTCCTTCCTCCGCAGTCCCCGGCTGGCGGACGCCATCCACGACCTGCTCCAGAACCGGGACGGACTGATGCTGGGCGTGTGCAACGGTTTCCAGGCCCTCATCAAGCTGGGGCTGGTACCCTTTGGAACAATCATCAATACAGACGGTGACTGTCCCACCCTGAGCTACAACGTGATCGGGCGGCACCAGTCCCGGATCGTCCGGACACGGATTGCCTCCAACCGCTCCCCCTGGCTCAGCAGGGTCCAAGCAGGTGATACCGTCAGCGTTCCCATCTCCCACGGGGAGGGCCGCTTCCTCTGCCCGCAGGCGCTGCTGAACCGTCTGGCGGAAAACGGTCAGATCGCCACCCAGTACGCGGATCTTGCCGGCATGCCCACGATGGACCCGGACTTCAACCCCAACGGCTCCCTCTGGGCCGTGGAGGGGATCACCTCCCCCGACGGCCGGGTCTTCGGCAAAATGGGCCACAGCGAGCGGGTGGGTCCCTCTCTATACAAAAATGTTCCAGGCAGCTATGATCTGCACCTGTTCGAAGCGGCACGGGACTATTTCTCGCTGTGACGGGCAAGCATATATCTCATCTCGATATCAAGGAGATGCGGCAATGGTAGAAATAGAATACGCCTATCAAGAGCCTGAGGAGATCCGCAGTCTTTTTCGTGAGTACACAGATCTGCTCCTCGCAGGCGATCCCTCCTTCCGGCAGTATCTGGATATCCAGCACTACGATGACGAGATCTCCTGTCTGGAGTCCAAATACGGACTGCCGGACGGCCGTCTGTATCTGGCCCGCTGGGACAGCGCAGCGGCAGGCTGTGCAGGCCTGCGAAAGCTGGACCGGGACCGGTGCGAGCTGAAGCGGCTGTATGTCCGCCCGGCCTTCCGCCGGCGTCAAATCGGCGAAGCTCTGCTCCGGCGGGCCGTGGAGGACGCCCGGGCCACCGGCTACCGTGTCATGCTGCTGGACACGCTGCCATCCCTGGCGGGCGCGATCCGCCTTTACCGGCGCTTCGGCTTTTCCGATACCCCCCGCTATAACGACAGCCCCATAGCGTCCACCGTTTTTATGCGGCTGGACCTGTGACCGTTTTTTTGGTAAAATGGCATAAGGGGGAATCCGCCGCCCGTACGGCTCTCTGCCGGCCTCTGTTTAAAAAATGAAAGGAGTGTCTCCATGGCTTACTTTTTCAAAGAACCCTCCCGCACTTTCAGCGAATACCTGCTGGTCCCCGGCTACTCCTCCTCCCAGTGCATTCCCGCCAATGTCTCTTTAAAAACCCCGGTGGTAAAGTTTAAAAAGGGAGAGGCGTGCCCCCTGACGATGAACGTGCCCATGGTCTCCGCTGTGATGCAGGCAGTCTCCGGCGAAAAGATGGGCGTGGGGCTTGCCAAGGAGGGCGGCATCGCTTTCATCTTCGTCTCTCAGCCTGTGGAGGCTCAGGCGGAGATGGTCCGCCGGGTGAAAAACTACAAGGCGGGCTTCGTCTCCAGCGACTCCAACCTCCGCATTACGGACACCCTGGCGGATGTGCTGTCGCTGAAAGAGCGCACCGGCCACTCCACCATGGCCGTCACCGAGGACGGCACCGCGGAGGGAAAACTCCTGGGCCTGGTCACCAGCCGGGACTACCGGGTGAGCCGCATGGACCCCTCCACTCCCGTAACGGACTTTATGACCCCCTTTGAAAAACTGATCTACGCCCCGGAGGGCACCAGCTTAAAAGAGGCCAACGACATGATCTGGGACCGCAAGCTCAACGCCCTGCCCATTGTGTCGGCGGACCAGAGGCTGGTGAGCTTCGTATTCCGCAAGGACTACGACTCCCACAAGGGGAACCCCCTGGAGCTGCTGGACGGCCAGAAGCGGTATGTGGTAGGCGCGGGCATCAACACCCGGGACTATGAATCCCGTGTTCCCGCCTTGGTGGACGCCGGCGCGGACGTGCTGGTGATCGACTCCTCCGAGGGCTATTCCGAATGGCAGGCCAGGACGCTGAAATGGATTCGGGACCGTTATGGCGACACCGTAAAGGTGGGCGCGGGCAATGTGGTGGATGGCGAGGGATTCCGCTTCCTGGCGGACGCCGGGGCGGACTTTGTAAAGATCGGCATCGGCGGCGGCTCCATCTGCATCACCCGGGAGACCAAGGGGATCGGCCGGGGCCAGGCCACGGCGGTCATCGACGTGGCGGCGGAGCGGGACAGGTACTTTGAGGAGACCGGCGTCTACGTACCCATCTGCGCCGACGGCGGCATCGTCCAGGACTACCACATCACCCTGGCCCTCGCTATGGGGGCGGACTTCTGCATGCTGGGCCGGTATTTCTCCCGGTTTGACGAATCCCCCACCAGCAAAATTCTCATCGGCGGCAGCTACATGAAGGAGTACTGGGGTGAGGGCAGCGCCCGGGCGAGGAATTGGCAGCGTTACGACCTGGGCGGCGCGTCAAAGCTCTCTTTCGAGGAGGGGGTGGACTCCTACGTCCCCTATGCCGGGGCACTGTCCGACGGCATGGCCACCACCCTGGCCAAGGTGCGCTCCACCATGTGCAACTGCGGCGCGCTGACGATCCCGGAGCTGCGGGAGAAGGCCAAGCTGACCTTGGTGAGTTCCGTCTCCATCGTCGAGGGCGGAGCGCATGATGTGCTTTTGAAGGATACTACCAACTCCGGAAGCCGGAGTTGAGTCCCGGCGCCGCTGTGGGGGAGATTCCGGTTGGAATCTCCCCCACAGCGGCGTCTCCATGAAACCGTAAGAATTTCGTAAGATTTTTATCAAGTTGTTTGTAAGAATCAAGTGCTATCCTTGGCGGAGAAAAGGAGGCTCCCTCATGAATTACAAACAGCTGAAAATCTTCGCGGCCTGCTGCATGCTCTTTGACCACGCAGTGCGCATCTTCCCCCTCTATCAGATGGCAGCTCCCCTGGCGGACTGGCTCTGGTCAAACGGCCACACCGCCGCCGCGGACTGGGTCTTGGACGACCTGACGTTTTATCTGATGTTCACCGGCCGTCTGGCCGCCCCCATCTTCCTCTTCTGCATCGCCCAGGGACTTCTCCACACCCGGGACGTGAACCGCTACCTCCGCCGCATTTTAATAACGGCGGCAGCCGCCCAAGTACCCTACGCCCTATTCGATCTGGCGCAAAGCCGTGTCTACGGCGCTGCCGGCCAGTGGCTCTGGCGGGAAGTGCCCCTGAACATCTGCTTCACCTTGGCTCTGGGCCTTGCGGCTCTGGCGGTGTACCGTCTCCTGTCCCAAAAGGGACATCCCATCTCCGGCCTGCTGGTCTGCGCCGCCGCAACAGTCCTGGCCCGGCTTTTCTCCATGGAGGGCGGCAAAGGCTACATTCTGCTGATCTTCACCTTCTATCTCACCCGAAACCGCCCCAGCTGGCAGCGGGCGCTGTGGTTCCTCCCGGCGGTGATCCTCTCCCGCTGGGGTCTGGTTCAGTGGATGCTGACGGATTTCACCGCAGGTCCCATCCGAAACTGCCTTTTGAATGTAGCGGGCAACTATTTGGGGATGCTGTGCACTTTGACCTGCACCGGGGAAAAGGGAGACGCCGGAAAAGGGTTTCAGCGGTTCATGTACGGCTTCTATCCTCTCCACCTCGCCCTGCTTGCGCTGGCCGGCTTCCTGAGAACCCCCCTTTAGATTCGGTATCGAAATCAGCGGAGTTCCCAGCCGCGAAAGACCTTTTTCACCTGCCCAAGGCCCGCGGTGAAAAAAATTTCCGCCGGGCGGGTGCCTTTCAGACGAGGTCTCCCGATCTCTCCGCCGCAAAAATGAGGGTGCGCCGTCTCCGGCACACCCTCCGATATTTTCCCGCGCTGATACGGCTGCGGCACCTCCCTCCAATCCGTCCATCTCACTGCTGCTCCCGCACCACATCCACCTGCTTCACTCCGTAATGCCGGAACAGGGTCAATGCCGCCTCACCGATTCGCTCGCCGGAGACGGCGATGGGAATCGCCGGCGGACAGCTCACCGTGGGCGCGCCGCAGACGCGGCCCAGCGCCCTCTCCGCCGGGACCAGCTCATGGGGGGCAAACAGCGCCTGCCGTACAGACATGGCCCGCGCCCCCCTGGCCGGGACCAGCGGCTTTCGAAGCCGTGCCGCGCCTTCACGTCTCCCCAGCGCCGGCAGAATCCGCCCCAGATCCTCCGGGGAATTCTCCGGAGTGGCCATCAGCACCAGGTATTCCCCGTCGGCATATTCACATTCCACGCCGCCCTTTCGCAGCCGCTCCGCCAAATCGAGTCCTGTGAGACCCGCGGCAGCGGCATCCAGCGTCAGCCGCAGGGGGTCCGACGGGACAACGGTCCACCCCGCCTCCCTCAAAGCCGATCTCAGTTTGTCCAGCCGTTTCACACACGCTGTGAGGCGATGGGAATATCCCTCCGCCAGGGCGCGGTTGCAGAGATCCAGGGACGACAGCGTCAGGTAGGAGGGGCTGGTGGAGCCAAACAGCCCCAGAGCGGCCTTGGCGTTTTCCGCAAAGCCCGCCGGGGCAGACCTCCCTATGTGCAGATATGCCCCCCCTGTGAGCACCGGGAGCGTCTTATGGGCAGAATCGCAGCAGATATCCGCCCCCAGATCCAGCGGGTGCCGGGAGGACGGCAGAAAGCGGAGATACGCCCCATGGGCATTGTCCACGGCCAGCACCGTACCGTGCGCATGGCATACCGCCGCCAGTGCGCTCACGTCCGCCATGCCCCCCAGGTAGTCCGGGCTGGTGACATAGACGGCCGCAGGAGGCGCGGGCAGGGCCGCCAGGGCCGCTTCCAGCCCCTTTGCCGTAACGGGACAGGCGCACAGGGAACAGGTCTGCTCTTCCGGCCAAAGCCAGGCCGGCTCAAAATCCAGCAGGGCGGCGGCATGGACAAAGGATCTGTGGACATTCCGGGCCGCCAGCACCACCGGGGCCGTCCCCGCGGGACGGCAGGCGAGGCACAGGTACAACATGGCCTTGACACACTGGCTGGCGCCCCCGGTGGAATAACACGTCCGGGCGGAACCGAAGAGCGCAGCGGCATTACCCTCGCTCCCCGCAATGATTCCCGCCGCCTCATGCAGCGTGTCCGCGCCGCAGACCTCTGTGATATCCTGCGCCTCGCAGCCCCAAAAAAGGCGGCCCTTGTGGCCGGGCATGTGGAAGCGGCTCACACCGCTTTCCGCATAGATCCGGACAAAATCCGCGATGGGCGTGTCCATTCAGGCGTCCCCCCCGGGAAAAGCCTCCGCCGCCTTCAGCATAATGGCGCACTCCATACGCTTGCGGAACAGCCGGCATCCCGGCTCGTACACCCCGCGGATCGAGCCGGAGGCGTGGTAGGCGTTGGCGGCACAGCCGCCGGAGCAGTAGAGCTTCGCCCAGCAATCTGCGCAGTCCGGACGGGCATAGGCATTGCAGGCGCGGAACTCCTCCTGCATCCGGGTATTGGTCACTCCATCCCAGATATTTCCCAGTTTATAGGCCTCCTCGCCCACAAACTGGTGGCAGGGATACAGGTCTCCCCAGGGAGTGACCGCCATATACTCCGTTCCGGAGCCACAGCCGGAAATGCGCTTATAGATGCACGGGCCGTTTTCCAGATCCAGCATGTAATGATAGAAGGTGAGCGGCCGTCCCTCCCGTCTCCGGCGGAGCATGTCCTCCGCCAAAATTTCATACTGGTCCATGACAATCTCCAGGTCTTCCGCCGTCAACGCCGCCGGATCCCCAGGGGCGCAGACCACCGGTTCCATGCTCAGCTCGGTAAATCCCAGATCCGCCATGTGGAAGACATCGTTAGTAAAGTCCGGATTCCGGTGGGTAAAGGTCCCCCGGATGTAATAGCTCTTTCCGCCCCGGGCCTCCACCAGCTCTTGAAATCTGGGCACAATGCGGTCATAGCTGCCGTTTCCGGCGTAGTCCACCCGCAGGGCGTCGTGGATCTCCCTCCGCCCGTCCAGGCTGAGGACCACGTTGTCCATCTCCCGATTGGTGAACTCGATTACGTCCCTATCGATAAGCATGCCGTTGGTGGTCAGGGTAAAGCGAAAGTGCTTTCCGGACTCCGCCTCCACGCTCCGGGCGTACGCCACCAGCTGTTTCACCACATCCCAATTCATCAGCGGCTCGCCGCCGAAGAAGTCCACCTCGAGGTTCCGCCGGGAGCCGGAGCGCTCGATCAAAAAGTCCAACGCCCGCTTCCCCGTCTCAAAACTCATCAGCGCCCGGTCCCCGCCGCCGGCATCCGGCCCATGATACTTTCCCTGGCCGGCAAAGCAGTAAGCGCAGTTGAGATTGCAGGTGTGGGCCACATGAAGGCACAAGGCCTTCACCACGTCCCCGGAGCGCTCTTTAAAGGTTCCTGCCAGGGGGGCAAAGGTATCCGGCGTAAACAGTTTCCCCGCATCCTTGAGGGACTGGACGCTGGCCAGACACTGCCGCAGCTCCTCCTCCGTCACATCCGGCCGGTCCGCGTATTTCTCCAGCAGAGCCGCCACGATCTCATCGCCGCCGCATGTTTCAAACCGGGCGATGACGTCATAGGCCACGCCGTCCACCACATGGACGGCGCCGGAACAGGTGTCCAACACAATGTTATAGCCGCCCAGCTGATATTGATGTACCATAGAAAACCTCGCTTCAACTCGAAAATCAAATTGGAGGCTGATCCATAAATAAAACGCGCGCAGACTGCGCCACCGGATTTTGCGCCGGACAGGACAGCCTTCCGCAGACAGACTGACGTCCGGCGGAAAAGAACGGCGGCGCACAGTACAAGACCTGCGCGTCTCATTTACGGACACCTTCTGCGAATTATAAGGTTTGAAAACGAAGAAAAACGCCGCCATGCAGGCGGCGCTCTCTGCTCACTTGTTCTCGCACTTCTGGTTGGCCACGCCGCAGCTGGTCTTGCAGGCGGACTGGCAGGAGGTCTGGCACTCGCCGCAGCCGCCCTTCTTGGCGCTCTCGCACAGGCTGCGGGTCTCAAGGGTCTTGATTCTCTCCATGGTGATTCTCCCATCTCTTAAAAAATTTAAATTCACAGGCTCCGCCGCCCGCAGGCCAGCGGATTTTTAACCGGAAAAAGTATACCATACCCCACATTCAAAGTCAAGGCGAACTGCCAAAGAGCGGAAAACACCGCCAAAAAATCTCTCCGGTTCTCCCCTTCCCGGCAAAAATGGAGAAAGTGCTAAAATTTTTGTTGTATTAACCCGGAGAATGTTGTATAATTCACACATTGGGCTATCCCGGCAAACCGCCGGATGGAACTTGCTGCGGCTCCGCGCCGCCGCGTGGGGCCGGGACAACAGCAACAAACATAAGGAGTGGAACGACTATGAGCTATTCTGTACAGAACATCCGCAACGTCTGCCTGCTGGGCCACAGCGGCAGCGGCAAAACCGCCCTGGCCGAGAGCCTGCTCTACATGACTGGCGTCATCGACCGCATGGGCCGGGCGGCGGATGGCAACACCGTCTGCGACTACGATCCCGAGGAGACCAAACGCCAGATCTCCCTGTCCACTGCCGTGGCGCCTCTGGAGTACAAGGGCTGCCGCATCAACGTGCTGGATACCCCGGGCGCTTTCGATTTCTCCGGCGAGGTGATGGAGGCTCTGCGGGCCGCCGACGCCGCGATTATTGTCTGCTCCGCCAAGGACGGGATCTCTGTGGGCCTGGAGAAGGCGTGGAAATACTGTGAAGAGCGGAACATGCCCCGCTTCATCTACATCTCCAAAACCGATGAGGAGAACAGCGATTACAACTCCACCTTCGAGTCCCTGCGGGACCGCTTTGGAAAGAAGATCGCCCCCATCGTAGTCCCCATCTGGGACGGCGGAAAGAAAGTCACCGGCATCATCGACGTGCTGAATAAGCGGGCCTACGAGATGCAGAATCTCAAGCGGGCGGAGATTGAACTGCCCGCCGACAAGGAGGCCGTTGTCACCGAGTTCAACGACGCGCTGAAGGAATCCGTGGCCGAGACCAGCGAGGAGTTCATGGAGAAGTTCTTCGGCGGCGAGGATTTCACCTACGCTGAGATGATTCAGGGTCTGCGCCAGGGTGTGCGGGACCTGAGCCTGTTCCCCGTTCTGTGCGGCTCCGCCGTCAGCTGCCTGGGCAGCCTCATGTTGATGGACAACATCGTGGACCTGCTGCCCAACCCCGCCGAGGGCAACTACCACAAGGCCACCAAATCCGACGGTGAGACCGAGGAGTTTGTGGTCTCTCCCGGCGGCGTGCCCACCGCCTTCGTCTTCAAAACC
>CAJUQM010000020.1 GCA_910588005.1 uncultured Oscillibacter sp. | reverse complement strand
GAGTTCTGCAAACTATGTCTCTTTTTCTTTTTGCGAAACTTATTCTACCTTATCCACTGATTTGGACAAGACCACAAAAAATGGACGGAGTTGCTGACAATAAGAGCCGCCTGAAACCTTTGAGGTCCAGGCGGCTCTTACTGATGTACACTGAATTATTTTCCATTTTGTACCCCAATCTTTACGCTGTTAAGTTTTGGTGATATAATCTTATCAGCGACAAGATTGGAGGTTGTTATGGATAATAAGCCTTATCATCACGGAAACCTGCGAAGCGCTTTAGTTGAAGCAGGATTAGAGTTAATTAGCATGGAGGGTGAGGAGACTTTATCTCTACGCAAAGCTGCTCTAAAATGTGGTGTCAGTAATGCTGCTCCTTATGCTCATTTTAACAACAAGGATGAGTTTATTGCCGCAATTCAACAACATATTATGGATTTGTTTGTGTCAACGTTGGAGCAAGCAGCAGAGATGTATGAAAATGCCCCTGATTTTCTGCCTATGCTCGGAACCGCCTATGTTAAATTCTTTTATCACAATCCCGTATATTTTGATTTTCTTTTTTCCAGAAAAAACATTCGGATAAACTTGTCATTGGATTGTATGGGCGAAAAAGAACCCCTGCCGCTAAAAATACTGAAGCAGGCTGCAATGCAGACCTTTTCCAAAGTTGATATGCCAGATCCTGTCATACAAAATAAAATAATAGCAATGTGGGCCTTGGTCCATGGTTTATCGGCTATCGCAACGATGCCCAATGTAGAGTATGACAAAGATTGGGAAACAAGAATTGAAGATATTATTAAATCTATTTAGCCCTATATTATAAAACGGGAGGACGAAAATGAATGTTATCATACATGATTTGACGGACTTGCAATTTCAACAGATTTTCCCGCAAATCATAGGAGATCCACGAATTGTATCTAATAAAGGTTCCATAAGAAACTGTATTGGATGTTTTGGTTGTTGGATTAAAACTCCAGGACAATGTGTAATGAAAGACGGATATGAAAATATGGGGAGCATACTATCACAAGCTGATACTGTTACGATTATCAGTAAATGTTATTATGGGGGATATAGTCCGTTTGTTAAAAATGTTTTGGACCGAAGTATTCCCTTTCTTCTTCCCTTCTTTAAGATGATAGATAATGAAACCCACCATAAGCCACGATATAAAAAATCATTCCAACTTTCCGTATATTTTTATGGTGAATATATTACTCCATCGGAAAAAGATACCGCTGAAAATATGGTTAGCAGGAACAGCATCAATTTCAATGCATCAAAGCATAACGTTGCTTTTTTCAATTCCATAGAGCAGCTATGTGGGAAAGTGGGGAAGCAGTGAAAAGATGAATATAAGTATTATTAACGGAAGTCCCAAGCCTGGGGAAAGTACATCAGGACTTTTGATAAAGTATTTGTTGCAAGAAACGGGAGAAAGTAATGCACAGGTATTCAAATGCTCCTTGCAAGCAACAGAGTTGGCAGAAATAGCAAGCAGTGATGTATTGGTATTTGTGTTTCCGCTCTATGTAGATAGCATCCCCTCCCAGCTACTCCAATTCCTAATTATCTTAGGAGAGCGAAAAGATTTGAACCATGATATTATGGTGTATTGCGTTGTGAATAATGGTTTTTTTGAAGGGACACAAAATTATATTGCAATTCAACAGATGAAAAATTGGTGTGTCGCAGCTAATTTGAAATGGGGGCAAGGTGTTGGCATTGGGGCTGGCGAAATGCTCCCGTTTATTTCCAATGTTCCACTAAAGCATGGGCCGAACAAAAAAATCGGATATGCAATCAGCGATTTAGCAACCAATTTGCTAAATCGGCAACCTGGAAAAGACATTTTTATTTCACCAAATTGGCCTCGCTTTTTATGGAGAATACAATCAACAAGGTTCTTTTGGATGCCGCGAGCCAAATCAAACAGTCTTAAAAAGCAAGATTTATACCAAGGAACAAAAAGATCATAGAGGCTAAAGGGGAGCGCCAGATGGTGATGGAATGGATATACCGCCCTATTTGTGGAAACAAAACGGGATTGAAGATACGAGAAGATACAAAATTAGAAAACTTCCCGCTATATTGCCCAAAATGCAAGCAGGAAAGCCTGATCGAAGTAAAAGGGCTGCATATAGCAGTTATCAAAGAGCCAGACGCATAGACGCAGAGCCGATAACACGCAGATCAAAAATGCGGTTACCGGCTCTTTTTCTTTGAAAGGACACGGCAACCGTCAAGGAGGCGTTGTTGTGTCTTTTTTCATAGTCCTATAGCCTAATTTTTCGTCAAAAAAAGCCTAACCCCCGCAGCGGCTACCTCCACCCAGGCTTGCGAAAATAGCCGCTTTTCGTCTGTTTACATTGTCACCCCCAGCGCCCGAATAGCCTTGTGCTGTTCGGGTGCTTTTTCTTTTTCCGGGGGCCGTTCTTCCGGTCCGCATGTCCCGTTTTCACTCTCAGCAACGCCCGTGGTGCCCACCACGGCAGCCACTGCGGTAAGTCCCGGCGGCAAAACGCCTTTTATACATCGGAATGCAGCCTCCTGATCCGGTTATACAATGGCTCACGGGTTAACTACAGCATACTCCCGCAGCCTCTGCAAACCCCCTCCCGGGAAATTTCCCCTATACCGAAACTCCCTCACGAGACATTCCGCTGATACTCGAAGTACAGCAAGGCTCCGTCCACAGAGACGTTTCCCTCCCTGCTCTGCCCCACGGAGATGCTCACGCTGTCCAGCAGGCAGCGGTAGGCGCTGCCGCACAGCTGCTCCAGGATCTCCCGGGCCGATTCGTAGCTGCGGCTGGTGAAGCTCAGGGAGATGCTCCGCCGGACGATGGACTGCGACGTGTCCACCGTACCGAAGGACAGGCTGTAATCCTCAGCGCCGGAGAGGATGGTGTGCAGCTCAAACATCACCGGCTGGAGATTGTCGTAATTGGCGATGGCCACCGGCTCCGCGCCGTCTGCGAAGAGGACCTCCAACTCCTGCTCCATGCGGCGCTTCTCCTCTACCTTAAGCCGGGCGGCCTCAATCTCCACCCGGCAAAGTTCCGTCTCGGACAGGGCCGTGTCCCGCCGGGCCGTCATGGGCATGCAAAACAGCATCACATAGCCGCTGACAAGGGCAATCACCGCCAGAAGGCCCAGCAGAATCCACTCCCGGACCGTCAGTTTTCTGTTCACTCCCCGCTCCCCTCCTTCTGCAGCTGGATAAACACGCTGGCCTGCACCTGCGCGCCGGCGCCCTCCGTGGTGGAGGCCGTGTTGACCTGGGTGGACGCCACAATGGGCGAAGCCTCCAGCGTCCGCACGATCTGTGCGGTCTGAGCCAGCGTGACGCCGGAAAACTGGAGCTGCACCGCGTCGCCACTGACGGAGACGGTGTTCAGCTTCGCCTGGGTCCCCAGTGCGCCGTCCAGCAGGTCCAGCACCTCCATGCGGCCGATGTGGGTCTGCTCCTCCTCCGTGGCAGAGTAAAGACTGTACTGCTCCCGCACCTGGCCGTAATCCGCCAGCTCCGCCATGACGCCCTCCAGCCGGGCCTGCTCCAGAGCCAGAACCTGCTCCGCGTCCCGGGTCTCCGCCCAGAGGTCATACACCATTACCTTGGCAAGACCCAGCAGGCACGTCAGGGCGAAGAGAATATACAGCGCGGCGGTGGCGGGCTTTGTGGTGCGGTCCGGCTTATAGTAGAGGTTCATGGACCGCTTGATCGGGTAGTCCGCTTTTCGTCTGCTCATCTTGTCCCTCCCATGGCCGCTCCTGCGGCGAATATGCCGGCCGGCACGTCTCCTGCCGCGCCAGGCAGCAGAGTCTCCGGGTCCAGCAGGGGCAGTCCCACGGTGGACTCGATGGCCTGCCGCAGGACGGGCAGCGCCGTACCGCCCCCCACCAGATAGACCCCCTCCAAATTGCTGGAGCGGTATGTAAACTGGTAGAAATTCACCACCTTCAAAATCTCCACCGCGATGCGCTCGCACACCTCCGCCAGAACGGGCAGAGTCTGGACATTCTGGAAGTTGGTGGTCTTGTAGGTGTTGGAGAGGAACGCGTCCACTCCCAGTTCATCCCCCACCGCCAGGTCCAGATTCCGGCCGCCCAGGGCGATCTGCCGGGTGGCCTGGACCCGGTCCCGCCAGACCACCGTGATCCGGGTGTTCTGGTGACCCAGGTCCACGAAGCAGAACTCCTCTTCGCTCCGGCCCTGCACCAGCCGGATCAGCGCCATCTCCTGGGGCAGAACCGTCCGGAGCCGGAGGCCCACCTGTGAGAAGATCCGGGCGTATTCCGCCAGCGTCTGCTTCGCCGCGGCGGCGGCCATCATGGTGACGCCCTCCTCTCCGTCCCCGGCAGGTTCGCACACGGCGTAGTCGCAGTAATACTGGTCCGCCACGCCCTGAATAAAGTCGGTAAACTCATAGGGCAGGTTCATCAGCAGCTGCTCCGTGGTCATCCGGGGCATGGTCACCATCCGGCAGATCACCTGGCTGGGGGGCAGCACCAACGCCGCCTCGCCCCGTGGCAGCCGCAGGTCCTTTTTCGCCTGCCGCAAAAACTGCGCAAAGGCGTGGGGCAGGGCGATGCCGCCGCTGTCCACCAGATTCTCCGGCAGGGCAGCCTCCTCCAGCCGGACGCTTCCGCCCTGCCGGACCGCCACCTTCATACTGCTGCTTCCAATGTCAAAGCCCAGCCGCGTTTTCCCCATCATCTCTTCTCCTTTTCCTTTCAGATGCTGTACCGGCCGCCAAACCGTGTGAATTCCATGATCTTTTAAGAGCGGCAATTCCGGCCGCAAAGACAGATGCTGCGGCGATTGGCACCTCCCTTTAAAACAGGCTGAAATACCACCGGATCACCGGCCCGCCGAAACACACCGCGCTCACCGCCCCCGCCGCCAGAAAGGGTCCGAAGGGTACCGCCGCATCCCGCCGCCTTCCCGCCAGAGCCGCCCACAGCAGCCCCAGCAGGCACGAGAGCAGCAGCCCCAGCAGCAGCTCCGCCCAGCCCATATACAGGGCCAGGGAGAAAAGCAGCTTGAGATCCCCGCCGCCCATGACCTCCCGGCCCAGGAGCTTTTCCGCCGCCAGCACCAGCGCCAGCAGCACCGCTGGAACGGCGCAGGCCGCCAGAATCTCCGGCACTGCCTCCGCCGGACGCTCCCGCAGGAGCACCAGCCACAGCAGTCGGTTGGCGGCCAGGGCCAGCAGCAGAGAATCGGGGATGATCTGCTCCGCCGCATCCCACAGGGACAATGCCAGCAGCAGCCCGGCCCAGACCAGCCACTGCCCCAGCGCCGGCCGGAGACCGAACCGCAGCCCCAGACAGAGGAAGGCTCCCGCTCCCGCCAGCTCCGCCAGCAGGCACTCCGCCGGGATCTTCCTGCCGCAGAAGCGGCACCTCCCCCGCCGGAGGAGATAGCTTGCCACCGGCACCAGATCCCGGGCCACCAGGGGATGGCCGCAGGATATGCACCGGGACCGGCCCCTGTGCCACGGCTCCCCGGCGGCCCAGCGGGAGACGGCGCAGTCCAGAAAGCTCCCCAGCACCGCGCCCAGCACCGCCAGCCACAGGCACATGTATGCCGTTATCACCATATTTTCATTCCACGGCATGTCTTTCAACTCCTTTCACTGGAAAGGGAGGCTGTTTTTACATACAATATATCTATATCGAAACTGTGCGGATCGCGCGGTACGCCGTCCCTGAGAGGAGCGATTGCAATGGTCCCTGCGGCGCACGACCGCCGGTCCCCGCTCCATAGGCCGGTTTTCGCTGCGCGAAAGGCGCGGGGAGCCTGCGGTATCTGTTCCTGCGGCTGTGGGAGGAGTTTTGGTTTTCGCTGCGCGAAAGGCGCGGGGAGCCTGGGGCAGACGCCCTCCGGAGGCCGCGGTTACCCCGCGGCCTCCGGAGGACGCCCGCACTGCGGGCGTCCCACTCATGCTTTATCAGCCCAAGTAACTTTAACCATGTCAAGGACATCAGTTTCAGCATTGTTAATTACCACTTTAATGTACTTCTCTGCTGATGTTTCAGTTTTTCCATGTGTACCAGTAGTATGGGTGCACTGGGATTCATATGCGTTAGTAGGTGTAGCATCAACTTTTTGCAATACACCCTGTGCACTGGTATTGGTAACATACCAATACGTGCCGTTAGGAGAGTCTTCACTCAAAAGTATAATATTTCCTAGTGCAGCTGCATCGCGGTAGTTGGCATCATCGGTGGCTTCCCTAGCTTTCTCCAACGCACTGCCTACCATAGGGATGGAAATGGCAATGAGAATGGCGACAATGGCCACCACCACCAGCATTTCAACCAGGGTAAAGCCGCCCTGGTTCTTGAGCTTCGCTTTCAGTTTGTTCATCATTGAAATCTCTCCATTTCTGGAGCAGGGTCCGGCATGCGGGTCCTGCCTCCTGTTTTTTTCTCAGGGGGGACAGTTCCCATCGTCTACCCACGGGTAGACGATAAACCATATGGTTTATGCCTTCCGTGGGGGAGATTCCATTCTCGCTTTGATACGACAGGGGCCATCCCCCAACCTTGTTCGCCAACCCAGGTGCGGTTGAGGGAGTGTGTAATTCGCGCGTGGGAGTTAATGCTGATTAGGGCGCTGTTTTAAAAGCAACGGAAAATGAGCCGCCCGTAGTGGCATCATATGTATAGTCTACAGTAAGAAGGGCATTCTCGCCTGCCTCCTTACACTTTGCACACTGCGGTTTAACATTCCCACCAGTATCTACCAAGGATCCCTGCGCCTGATGGTCATCGTTATCCACCTTATACTGCCATGAATCATTTGCTGTAATTTCGTTGGTCATCACCTCAACGTTGGCCAGAAGGACAGCACTGCGCATATTGGCCTGATCCACGGCATGTCTTGCCTTCTCCAGAGAGGTGTTCACCAACGGGATCGACACTGCAATCAGAATGGCGATAATGGCCACCACAATCAGCATTTCCACAAGGGTAAAGCCCTCGTGGTTCCGTAATTTTTCCCTCAACCCTTTCATTGTCAGGAAAAATCCTCCTTTCGTTCCTCGACATGGACTTATATTCAGAGCCCGGGTTGGCAAAGGCTCGGAATAGCAAAACGGGTTTCGTTGTGCCACTCTATATGGAACGCGGTGTCCGCGGTCCCGCAGGGACCGCCGCCCGCCTTGTTTTTTCAATCACCGGTGGGGCTTTTATATCGCGCTGTACATGCTGAACATGGGCAGATATACCGCCATGAGGATGAACACCACAAACACGGCCAGCGCCACAATGATGGCTGGTTCCAGCAGGCTCAGCGCCCGCTTTACCCGCACGTCCACCTCGCTGTCGTAATACTCCGCCAGCACCTGGAGGGTGGACTCCATAGAGCCGGTGGCCTCGCCTACGGAGGTCATCTGCACCAGCATGGGGGGCAGTTCCCGGGCGTAGCTCATGCACTCCCCCAGGGGGCGTCCCCCCTCCACGCCGGGCAGCGTCTGCAGCACCTCGCCGGACATGCACAGGTTCGTCATGGTCCGTCCGGAGACCTCAATGGCCTGCAAAACAGGCATTCCCGCAGTGAGCAGGGTGCTCATGGTGTGGGCAAACTGGCTGGCTCCGGACATCCGGACAATCTCCCCCACAATGGGGATTTTCAGCTGCGCCCGGGCCAGGGCGGGACCTCCCTTCTCCGTCAGCCCGTACAACCGCAGGAGGAAGACCGCCAGGGCGAACACGCCCAGCAGCACCAGTCCCCAGTTCTGGAAGAAACGGGACATCCCAATCAGGGTCCTGGTCACCCAGGGAAGCTCAATCTCCAGGCTCTCGAACATGCCGGTAAAGGTGGGGACGGCGTAGCCCATGATAATCATCACCACCACCGCCGCCACCACCAGCACAAAGGCCGGGTAGGTCAGGGCGCTGACCACGCTCTCCCGAGTCTTGTTCATCCGCTCGAAGTAGTCCGCCATCCGCCGGAAGGAGGACAGCAGGTCACCGGATTCCTCTCCGGCCCGCACCGTCTCCCGGAAGGTGACGGGAAGGGTTTTCTCCCCCCGCTGGGAAAGGCTGTAGCTCAGGGACCAGCCGTTGGACACGTCCTCAGACACCTGCCGCAGCAGCTGGGCCAGGGCCTTGTCGGCGCACTGCTCCGCCGCCAGATCCACGGTCTGCACCAGGGGCAGTCCCGCCTTGAGAATGATGGAGAACTGGCGGCAGGTCAGGGCCAGGCTCTTGGCGGTAATCCGGTGGAAACAGGCCAGAGGATCCCGGGAGACCGTCCGCGGGATCTCCTTCAGGCTGAGAACCACCTCGCAGCTCTGGCGGATCTGGGCCACGGCGTCGGTGCGGCTCACCGCCTCCACCACGCCGGAGACCTGCTCGCCGCCGGCGTAAACCGCCTCGTATTTATATGTGGGCACAGGCCGCCTCCCTTATATCCGCCGGAAGCCAGGGGCAGGCCCCGCCCCCGCCGCCGGCTGGGCCGGGCCGTTCCGCCCCGCCTGGGACGGATCCCGCAGGGCGGCCTGCCAGGTCTCTTTGCTGATGGTCCCGGCGTTCAGCAGGCTCTGGAGCGCCCTGTCCATCAGGATGTTGCCCATGTTTCCGGTGGTCTGAATGGCGTTGACAATCTGGGGGGTCTTGCCCTCCCGGATCAGGTTGCGGATGGCTCCGTCCACCTTCATCACCTCACAGCAGACCACCCGCCCCCCGCCCACCTTGGGCAGGAGCTGCTGGCTGAGCACGGCCCGCAGCGTCATGGACAGCTGGAGGCGGATCTGCTGCTGCCGCTCCGCCGGGAACACGTCCACAATGCGGTCAATGGAGTCGGCGGCGGAGTTGGTGTGGACGGTGCCAAACACCAGATGCCCCGTCTCAGCGGCGGTGAGGGCCGTCTCAATGGTCTCCAGGTCCCGCATCTCACCCACCAAGATTACGTCCGGGTCCTCCCGCAGGGCGGCCCGCAGTCCGGCGGCGAAGCTGGCGGTGTCCCGCCTGATCTCCCGCTGGTTGATGACGCATTTGTCCGGGGTGTAGACGTACTCGATGGGGTCCTCCAGGGTTAGGATGTGCTTGCGCTCGCTGTGGTTGATCCGGTTCAGCACCGCCGCCAGGGTGGTGGATTTGCCGGAGCCGGTTTCGCCGGAAATGAGCACCAGTCCCTGACCGTAGGCGGGAAACTCTGCGGCGGCCTTGGGCAGGCCCAGCTCGTCGAGATCCGGGATATGGTCGTTCAAAAGCCGGATGGCGGCGGACCAGCCCCCCCGCTGGCGGAAGAGGTTGATCCGGCACCGCACGTCGGCGATGGTCAGCGCCAGGTCGGCCTCGCCCACCGTCTCCGCCCTCCGGAAGTCCCCTCCGGCCAGCTCCATGGCGGCCGTCAGGCAGTCCTCCGCCGTCAGGCAGTTGGAGCACATCTCCCGGATCTCTCCGTTTACGCGATACCGGGGCGTCAGCCCCTGAACCAGGTGGATATCCGATGCCCTGTCCCGCAGGGCCTGTTCTACAAACTGTTCTACAATCATGTGTTACCTCCTCAGCCGCCCAACACCCGGTGGATCTCCTCAGCGGTGGTCACACCGCTCAGCACCAGACGGCGGCAGTCTTCCATCATTGGCCGGAACCCGGAGGAGGCAATGGCCGCCTCCAGCTTCTCCAGGGAACGCTTGTGAATCGCCCGGCGGATATCCGGCGTCACCGGCAGAATCTCAAAGGCGCCGGTGCGGCCGCGGTAGCCGGTGCCGAAGCACTCCCCGCAACCCACGCCCCTGTAAAAGAGGACGTCTCCGGCGGGCAGTCCCAGGGCGGCCTGTTCCTCCGGCGTGGGGGTGTAGGGCCGACGGCAGTAGGGGCAGACCCGGCGCACCAGCCGCTGGGACACGATGCCCTGCACCGCCCCCGCGATGAGGTACGACTCCACGCCGATATCCAGCAGCCGGTCCACAGAGCTGACGGCGTTGTTGGTGTGGACGGTGGAGAGCACCAAATGCCCCGTCATGGCGGCCCGCATGGCGATCTCCGCCGTCTCGCCGTCCCGAATCTCACCTACGGCGATAATATCCGGGTCCTGCCGCAGCACGGACCGCAGCACATTGGCAAAGGTCAGCCCGGTCCGCTCGTTGATCTGCACCTGACACACGCCGTCGATGTGGTACTCCACCGGGTCCTCCAGAGAGACCAGATTCACCTCGTCGCTCTTGAGGCGTTTGATCATGGCGTAGAGGGTGGAGGTCTTGCCGGAACCCGTGGGACCCACCATCAGGATCATCCCCTCGGTGGTGCGGTCCACCATCTGGCAGAACCGCTCCAGATTCTCTCCCGCCAGGCCGATGCCTTCCAGCGTGGCCAGCTCCGGCGTCTTGCGCAGGAGGCGGATGACCACCTTCTCCCCGTGGATGGTAGGCAGGGTGGAAATTCGCAGGTCCAGAGTCTCCTGGCGCACCGTGACATTGGCGCGGCCGTCCTGTGGGATATTTTTCTGGGCGATGTCCATACGGGCCATGATCTTCATCCGGGAGATTACGGAACTCTGGAGTTCCCGGGGTACCGGAATGATGGGACGCAGCGCCCCGTCGATGCGCATCCGGATGGTCATGCCCTCCTCGCCGGGTTCCACGTGGATGTCACTGGCCCCCTCGCTGCAGGCCCGGTCGATGATGGAGTTTACCAGCCGGATGGCCGGGGCGGCGTCCGCCTCGTCTTCGTCAACCGTCACACTCTGCTGGCCGGCCCCGGTGGAGGCGCCGTACTGGCTGCCCAGCAGGTCCCGCTGCATGTCCTCAATGGCCTGCATGGCCCCCTGGTTGCTGTACAGGTTCTGCACCGCCCGCTCCGTGGCGGAGGCGGTGGCGATCAGGGGGATGACCCGCCGCCGGGTCACTGCCCGGACTTCCTCGATGGCGACAAAATTCAGCGGATCCGCCATAGCCAGATGGATGTCCGACCGGGTGGCTCTCACCGGCACCACAATGTGCTTTTTCGCTATGCTCTTGGGGAGAATCTGGGCCATCTCCGGCGAAATGGCATATGTATTCAGATCGATAAACTCCACGCCCAGCTGGCTCATCAGAGTATCGATCAACTGCTTTTCGGTGATAAAGCCGCGGTCCTGCAAAATCGAACCCAGACGTTGCCCGGTGTCCGCCTGCAGCGACAGCGCCTCGTCCAGCTGCCCCTGGGCAATCGCGCCGCTCTTGACCAGCAGGTCGCCCAGCTTCACATACTTCATGGCGTCGTCTCTCCCTCCTCCGGCGTCCCCCCGTACGGGTTCAGGCACCGGACCATTAATGTCCTCTCCCCGGAGATCTCCTCCGTCTTTTGACCCACCTCCAGCGCCACGGTGAAACAGCCATCCGCAAAGCTGATATCCATGGTCCTGACCACATAGGTCCCCTTGCCGTAGGCTCCCGGGGGCAGGACGCGCTTATCACCGGCGTAGACCTGGCCATCCGGGCCGATCACAAGACTGACCGTTTCGCCCGAGGCGTCCTGATAGGCCGTCAGCTGTCCGCCCGCGCCGGTCTCCACCTCCTGGGCGTAGCGCAGATCATCCCCCAGTGCATCCGCCAATGTGGACAGCAGCAGCTGCACCTCGGAGTGCGCGATCATGGTCCGGTAGCTCCGCACAGCCATCTGCATCCCCGTGTTCAGCATCATCCCCAGCAGGATCAGAACCGCCACAGCGGCCAGCATCTCCACCAGCGTCAGTCCGGCCGTCTCTTTCAGCTTTCGTCTCATGCCCCACCCCCTCCTGCGGGGAGGGCGTAGGATACCGCGCCGCTGCCGCCGTAGAGCGTAACCGGCAGGGGGATCATCTCCACGCCATCCGCCGAGTACTGCAATTTCACAGTCCCCGGGTCCTCCGGCATGGGTGCCGCCTGCGCCTCCGCGGCGGACAGAGCCTGGTAATACGCCCCGTCCGTCTCCTGGGCGCTCTTGCCAATCTGGGCGGAGGCCATTATGGCGCCGAACAGCAGCGCCACGGACAACGTTCCGATGACGATGGAGGCCATGACCTCTACCAGGGTCTCCCCCCGGCTGCCGCGCAATTTTCGCTTCATCCGTTCACCGCCTCCTTTTTCTACTTCTTCTCAATCCACTCCAGCTCCCACTTGACGGCCTCAGTGAAAACCGGTGTCCCCGAGGGGACGCTGGCGAATACCGCGCCGGTGAGCGGCGTGTATTTCACCTCCTGGGGAACGCCGGCGGACGCCAGCTCCGCCTCCAAGGTGTAGACATAGCCCTTCTCATCCATGCTCCCCAGGGCGGCAGTCAGATGGATGCGCTTTCCCCTGTTCTCCAGCCGGAGCGTGACAGTGACCGGCTCCTCAAGTCCCGGCAGGCCGCTGCCATCCACCGTCAAAACCAGCTCGTGCTCTGCGGAGGGTTGGGCGGGCTGCGCCTGGAAGCCCCTGGCCGTGAAGGCCTCCCCGTACATGCCGTCCAGCTCCTCGAGAAAGAAGCCGCGCAGCGCATCCGCCAGGTTGCCTCCTGTCAGCGTGCCCTCCGCCTGTCCGCACCAGTAGTAGTCCGTTCTGGTCGTGCCGATGACTTCTCCCTTCTCGTTTTTCTCCTCATTTTCCACAAACCACTCGGCGTACTGGTACTCTCCCGTGTACGCCATCTCCTCCAGCTCGCCGCACACCAGCCGGAGTCCGGAGGACAATGTCAGATACTTCTGCTGCTCCGTCCGGTCGCTCTGGATCTTGCCCGCGTTGGACACCGCCGCCATCAAAAGGGACGACGCCACCATCATGCACACCAGCAGAAACAGCAGCGCCATCAGGATGGACGCCCCCCGGCTGCTCTTCAGTTTTTCACGCAGACGCTCCAGGGGACGCCCTCCTCTCTGCATCTAATTTCCGGCCACAGGCGGCCTGACCGGAGTCATAACCACCGTGTGGTCCAGCCCATCCATGGTCAGGGCAAGCGTCAGCTCCGGCGCGTTCTGGTTCGCTGGCACACCCTCCAGGGTAATGACGTTATCCTTCACGGCGGCGGTGACGCCGGTCCCCTCCGGGAGACTCGCCGACAGCACCGTAACGCTGTGTTCACCGAAGCCGCCGCTGAAATCAATGGTACAGGTGCCGTCCTGCCAGACGGCCTCCGGCAGCGCAAGCACGGTAACCGCCAGCGTGTGGGGCTGCTCCGTATCCTTATAAGTATAGGTATAACCGATGCTCACCATGGACGGAACCTCCGATGCGGGCGCGCCGGCCTCCGCCGCAAGCAGAACATGGGATTCGTTCTCCCCCGGCACCTCCGCGCGGATCAGGTCACTGCTGCTGCCGAGGGTAACCAGGCGCAGGTCCTGCGGGGACTGCTCCAGATATTCGCCGCCGCCAGCGGCGGTGACCGGGGTCCGCCCCCAGGGCGTCATCGCCAGCTCCACCCGGCCGCCGGGGAACACCGCCGCCGTGCTGGGACGCAGCTCCAAATAGGCGGTCACGTTGACCGTGACGGCAAGGGGATAGGTGACGCCCCCGTATGTGTATTTGACTGTCAGCTTTGTGGTACCCTCGCCCACAGCGGCCACCTCCAGGCGGCCGGACTGGGTAACCGTCCCGGAGGCAATGGTCCTGTCTCCGCTCTCCACACTCCACTGTCCGCCTGTGGGCACGCCCTCCAGCGTCAGATTCTCGGGGTACGTCCGCTTTGTGTACAGGTCCAGGGCGATGGGTGCGCCTCCGTTGTCCCGCCTGATTCCGTTGAGCGGCCACATGCCGTAGTGGACACAGTTGGCCCCTTTGTCCCGCGTGAGAATCGTGGGGAAGGGGTAATCCAGGCCTTCCAGCTCCGGACGGCCGCCGGGCGGGTAGCTGTATTTACCCGCTACGTCGTACCCGTCGATCCGGGAGGTAACGGGACGGAAAGGTCCCTCCTCCCGGGCCGCCTCGTCGCTGCCGGCAAAGTTGTTCAGGCGCTGATAGATTGTCCGCCCACCAATATCATCCTGCCCTGCCAGCTGTCTGTGGGTCACGCTGGCGGCCTGGGCGTCGTTCAGGTCCGTCTTGATGCCGCTGATGCCGTTTTGGTTCTTTTTCAGCGTCTCGCTCCCCAGGTAGTAGCAGTTTGTGATGGTGCAAATGCCGTGGTTGGCCTTGTTGTCCCAGTTTGTCAACGCCGACGCCGCAGAGTTGATCTCACCGGTGCCGCCCAGGGCATAGAGGGACTGGATCTTGTTATACCCGTCCGCCTTTACCTCCGGCAGGACCACATAGCTGTAACAGTTCGTGAGGCTGTTGTTTGTAGTGTTGCTCACATTTCCCTGTGTATCATAGGCCTCCGTTCCGATCATAATTCCGCCGCTGGGCTGCAGGGGCTTGAAGTAGCTGCCTCCCACGATCCCGCCGATGTAGATACTGCCGCCGAGATTGGACTGGTTCTCCAGCTTCCTCACTTCGATCTCCCCTCCGGCATAGCTGTTGCTGATGGTCCTCTGGGAGGCTCCCGCCAGGCCGCCAATCCGGATGTTATCCACACTTTTAATGCTTCCGGGAAAGACGATGGTGGTCTCCGCGGCGCACTTTTCCATATCCATGAAGGAGATTCCCACCAGGCCGCCGATCTCGGCGCCGCCCCAGTTGTTGCTTCCTCCCTCCCGCATTCTGACGTCCGCCTCGATCCGGTAGCCCGCCACGGAGCAGTTCTGAATTGCGCTCTCACCGTCGGCGGCCGCCAGGCCCGCCAGACCGCCGATTGCGTACCAGCAGCTGTTCGTCTGGCCGCTCTCATTGCGGTAGCTGACGACCTCTCCGGAAAACAGAACGATGTTTTTCAGCGTCCCGTTGTACACGATGCCAAACAGTCCCGCGCAGGAGGACCTCTGCCCCTTGATGTTGACATTCTCGATCACGTAGTCGTCCCCGTCATAGGTGCCGCAGAACCAGCCGTTGAGAGTGCCCGTTCTGCCGGTGCTCACGTCATAATACTCGGCAATGGGCGTGTAATACCGCTTGGTTCCGTCGGCGTTCTCCCGGCCCCTGATATCGTGGCTCTGCGTCCAGCAATACTTTCCGGTGTCGCCGGAGTTGGACAGATAGGGGAAGCGGCTGACGTCCGTGCCGCTTTCAATCACCGTACTGGTGTTCCGCGTACTGCTGTTCCAGTTGATGAACTGGAGCTGCTCGACGGACCGCACGCCGTAGACGTTGTTCTCGCTGCCCGGCGCCGCCTCCCCGGTGACCGGCGCGCCGTTTTCCGCGCTCCAGCTGTTGTCAGGAAGCCTTACCGACATGGCGTCGGCAAAGAGGGGATTCAGGGTAAACAGAACCTGAGTGCTGTTTGCGCCGTGGTCCTGGGTCAGCTGCAGCGTGGCATTGGGGCTGGCGGCGGCAACACCGTAGGGATACAGTCCCCCCTCCTGATCCAGACCGAAGGTCCGGTAGGAGTGGAACACAAACTCCTCGTTCTGTCCCTCCGCGCTCTTGCTCTGCTCCGCCAGCACCTCATTTACGCGCCTTTCATACTCCGTGGGTTCCCGGTCCATGGTGAGCTGCGACCCTCTCCCGCCATCCGGTGAATAGTAGATTGTCGTATCCAGAGCGGTAAGGAGAACGTTCTCTTTGGTATAGTACCCGTATCCGTAGTTCGTCACCACGCCGCCGTCATCGTGGGCGTTGGAGAGATTGCTCCGTTTGGTGATGGTTTTCTCATCGGGCTTCACCGCCAGCACGCTGATATTGAACTTGGACTTGCCGTTGATCTCCAACTCTTCCCAGTAGTAGACGCCCATCTCACCCAGGTCCATAAGCGCGGGCCACTGGCCGTAGTGAATAGGTCTGTTGTCGGCATCCTTTACGCCGGTCGGATAGGGGAAGAGGCCCCCGACAGATTCATCCGCGTCCATCACCTGCGCCTTTTTCATCCCCGGATTTGATCCGGAGAAGGGATTGGCCTCCAAGGCGGCGTACTTGATCCCCGCAGCCCTGTCGTCATCCCGGTGGTAATCGGCGGCATAGGAGACCTCCCGGTAGGTGAAGTTTCCCTCGTTGAGGTAATAGGTCTCCGTCTGGCTGCCGCTGCGCACGCCGCAAAAGCCATAAGTCTCCACCTGCTGCCCGGTGGACTCCAGGTCCGCCGCCGCGTAGGAGTCCCGGATAACGCCGGCATTGTAGCCCACAAAGCCGCAGATGCGGGCGCTGGAGTTTTTGTCCACCACGGCCGTGATCTTTCCCACCGCATAGGACACGGTAATCTCCCGGGCGGCGTCGTTCCGGCCCGCCAGACCGCCCACATAGGCGCTGGCGTAGCTGGAGCAGTCGGCAGACAGGGCGGCGGACTCGGCGGCACTGTTCCGGATTGCGCCGCTGTTCTGCCCCACCAGGCCCCCCACATAGATGGTAGACCCGAAGGAATAGCCCGTGAGGCTGATGCCGGACACGGCGCAGTTTTGTATGGTGCCCGCGTTTCCGCCCGCCAGCGCGCCCACATACAGCGATTGGGAGCCGTTGTCCATGGCCACGGTCACCGCCTGCTCGGGATTCATCTTGTACACGATATCCCGCAGAGTCCCAGCGGAATAGCCGAAGAGTCCCGCGTAGAACCGTTCGCTGTTCTTCTGGACGGAGAAGGTCACGCCGCGGATTCTGCGGCAGCCACCGTCATACACACCGTGGAAGGGTTCGTTCCAGCTGCCGATGGGGGTCTGCCGGAAGGGTGCGGAAAACAGGCCGTATCCCGTATACGTTCCGTAGTCCAGATGCAGCTCCTGCCGGAAGGTATAGCGGTGCTCCCGATTGCAGTAATACTCCCTGTAGACGCTCAGATTATAGAGGTGCCGGGGCGTGCGGACGCTGGCCGTGTTTCTCCGGCCCTTCTCCACCAGCTCCTCGTCGGCGTATCTGTCGGCGGCCGCGGCGTCCCAGACGGGGGCGGTTCCGCTCTCCTCCGTCTCCTCCGGCACATAGGGAACCACCGTCTCCGCGAAATGGGGATTGTAGAAATACTCTCCACTCACAGGCACGATCCCGTCGGCGTTGAGTTCAAACCTGATGTACTGGAAAAAATGCTCACTGGCCCCGCCGGCAACGATCATCTTCTCCGGCAGGGCAATCAGGTAGTAGTCCGCCTCGCTGCCCTCGTCGTTCTCCCAGACAGCCGCGGTGAGTTCGCTCTTGCGGTAGACAGCGGACACCTCCTGGGCGCCTTCGCCGGAGGCCCAACCGTTCTTGACGCCGTCCCAGCAGCGTCCGCCGGCGTCCCAGTAGGTGACCTGGACGTAGCCGTTCTCCGGCAGATCCTTCAGATCCGACTGCAGCAGCGCCACGGCGTACCCGTCCGAGAGGATGATCCGCTCGTTGTCCAGTCTGCCGATCCCGGTCAAATACCGGGCGTTGCCGCCGGAGAAGCCGTAACGCTCCTCCCCGGGTCTTTTAACCTCATACTCCTCAAAGTAAACCAGGCTGGGTTCCTGGAATTGGGCGCCCCAGTCACCGTAGTGGGGCAGGCCCGCCAGTCCCGGGAAGCTGTAATTCACCAGGTTCAGGTGCTCCCGAAGGTTGTAGGGCCGGGTGTCCCGGGCGGTCTTCCAGTCAAATGCGCCGCCCAGACCATCCCTGAACGTCCCGGTCCGGTCCGTCATACCGGCATAGTCCCGGCCCCACGCCTCACTTCCGGCTATCTGACCGGAGGTTTTCAGATAGAAGGTGTTCTGAAAAACGCCCTCTCCGCTGTTCTCCTGCATCTCCGTCAGGCCGTAGACCGCAGCCCAGCCGTCTCCCGCCGCGGGATAGCACATCGCGGAATAGACGTTTTCCGTGTAGGTCTTTCCCTCTACTCCCAGGCACAGCCCGGCGGCCTTCTCCTCCGCATAGATGAAACCGGCGGCGTAGCAGTTCTGCAAAACGGCGCTCCCGTCCGCCTGCAGGCGGCCGATCAGCCCTGCGGCGTTTTTGCCGGCCAGGTAACAGTCGGCGTAGGAATTGACAATCTCCAGGCTCCCATTGACCGCACCCACCAGGCCCCCGGCCAGATCCCGTCCCTCCGCCAGTGTGGCCGCGAAGCAGTCGGTCATCGTATTTCCGGTATAGCTGTAGTTCAACCGTCCCACCAGGCCCCCGGCCACAGCTCCCTTAATCTGATACACGTAGCCGCCGTCCTCCGCGTCGCTGCCCAGCAGCTCCCGCAGATCTGGGTGGTCCTCGGTGGCCTCCCAGTAGACCCGGCAGTTCTCAAAAGAGGCGTACTCCGCCGTGCCGGCCAGCGCGCCGGCCACATCCGCCGCGCCGGCGTCCACCGCGGCGTTGACCAGGCGGATGTTCTGAAAGGAAAACGCGCCTTTGCTGTCAAAAATGTTTTCCCTGTTCCCCGCGCTGGAAAACAGTCCCGCCGGCTTCCCGCCGGCGCTCTCCGGCGTCACCAGCAGGCCGTAGATCTCCTTTTCACCGCCGTTGTAGGCGTTCAGCTCCGAATTTTCAATGGGGTGGAACGCATACCCGGGGTAGGTCTCATTCTCCGCACAGTAGATCCGGTCGTTCTGCTCCGCGCCGGTCTTTCCGCTCACGCCGGAAAAGCCGCTGTCCAGATTCTGGAGGTGGCGCAGAAGGCGGATACCGGCCGTGCTCCCGCCGCTGCCCTCGGCAAACAGACTGTTATCCGTGTCGCTGTCCGACGACCGGCTGGGCCGGTACCCGGCGGCGGACAGTCTGAGGCTGGCGGAAACCGTAAAGTCTCCGCCGTATGTACCCGTCCCGCCGAACAGATCCCTGAACTGTCCCTCGCTCCTCTCCAGCGAGTCCAGCACCCAGGTGCAGGTGGTGACGGTATTGCCGTCCCGGAACGTCGTCTTTTGGGAGGGCAGGCGTCCGCCCTCCAGAAGGGACACCGGGCTGCCGCCGTACTTCAGCTCCACTTCCCGCCTCATGTTCAGGCCCGGGATGGCCGACACGGAGGTCGGGACGCTGAAGGTGACCTCCACCGTCAGCTTCTCCTCATTGCGGATCAGCACGGTGACATCCGGGGTGGGCAGGCGGCTGGAGTTGTCTCCCTCCGCCATACCGCCGCCGTAGTAGCCCAGCATGGGCCTGGCCCGCATCCGTTCCCCCCTGGACGCCGCCGTCCACTCGTCGTAAAACGCCTGGAAACCGGCGTCTATCAGCGTCTCAATGGACTCCTCCGCGTAAAACACGTCGGTCACGCTGCCGCTGACAGGCTCATAGACGATGTAAAAGTGTCCGTCCCACAGCGCCGGATCAATGCTTCCGGTGTCCAGCAGCGCTGCGGACAGGTTCTCAGAGGATAGATAGTACGCCTCGTCGGCGCCGTCCTCCGCCACAGCGGCGGAAAGCAGCACCGGCCCCCCGTCCTCTACCAAGCCCCCCAGACGCCGGCTGCCCGACAGCAGCACCGCCCGGTGCTCAGCCGCCATGTAGATCTCCCGGGCGGCGTTGTCCAACTCCGCGATCCGCAGGTAGTCCCGGTAATAGGCCACCGCTACGGATCCCAGGCCCAGCAGGATCACAAGGACCGCCACAGCCGCCAGCGTTTCCACAAGGGTAAAACCGCTATTCCATTTTCTCCGGTCGCATCTTCTCATCAGGATATCCCTCAGTTGGCGCTCTATCTGCCAAAATATTATTTCATATCCTTTTCGGATATGTAGGACATTTTAACATATCCTAATCGGATATACAATAACTTTAAATCCAAAAAGCGCCGTAAATTTTTTCCTGTGTCCTGCTGATATAGTCAAATAACCCGAACGTGGCAGTGCTGTTTTGCAGGCGGGCTTTGCCCGCCTGCGTGTAAAACACGCAGAATTTGACTATGAAATCCCCGCAGGCATACGGCTGGTTGCCCCGGCGCGGCGCCGCCCGAACAGGACCCGGAGCCGGGAAGGAGGTAGGCATATGGAACTTGATTATCAGGCCATCGGCCTGCGGATCCGCCGGCTGCGGAAAGCCCGGGGACTGACGCAGCAGTCCCTGGCGGAGATCTCCAATCAGGAGCCGTCCAATATCTCTCATATTGAGCGGGGCGCCACGAAGCTCAGTCTCCCCACTCTGGTGAACATCGCCAACGCCCTGCACGTGACGGCGGACGAGCTGCTGTGCGACAGCCTGCCGGCGGCGGACGCCGTGTATCACCGGGAGGCGGCCCGCATCCTGTCGGACTGCACCCACTCCGAGTTGAAAATCATCACCGAAACCATGCGGGCGCTGCGGGAGAGCCTGCGGGACGCCGGCCAGGCCGAATAGCCCGATCGGCGTTACTCAGCCTGCTCCCTGGGCCAGCAGCACACGCCAACCTCCAGCGCCACGGACTCCCGCAGGTGGAAGTTGGCATATCTGCAAAACCAGCAGCCGCCGCTCTCGCCCAGCCGCACAACCCGCCGGGTGAACGCCGGGCAACTCTGTCCCGGCCAGACGCTGTAGCCCGTTCTGGGCTTGGAGAAAGCCCGCCTTTCCGCGTCCCTCGCCGCCGGGTCGCTTTTCATACGGGTCTCCTCCAATCTGCATCAGTCTTTGTTTCCGGGAGTACTCCCGGAAACAGCTTGGGGACGTCCCCAAGCTGTGCGCGCCGCACCTCCTCCGTGGGAATGGCTTGACAAGCCCGCGGCCGGCGTGTTATGTTGATTATAACAAAACCGGCTGAATTTTGGGCCTCTGCGCAAATTATGTGCCTTTTTGCGCATAATTTGCACAGAGAGCAGGAGGTGCTTCCCATGATCAGACTCGCCCTCTGCGACGATGATGCGGCTCAGCGTGCCGCCGCAGGCAAACTGCTCCGGGAATATGCGGCGGCCCGGCCCGCTCTGACCGTTAAGACGTCCGTATTCTCCTCCGGACAGGAGCTTCTGACCGCCGACGAGGAGTCCGGCGGCTTCGATATGTATGTGCTGGACATCGTGATGCCGGAGTTCTCCGGCATCGACCTGGGAATCCGCCTGCGGGAGCTGGGCAGGGACGGGGCGATCATCTACCTCACCATCTCCCCAGAGTACGCGGTGGAGTCATATGCAGCCAGGGCTTTCTACTACCTCATCAAACCCGTGGACCCCGCACAGCTCTTCCAGGTGTTGGACCAGGCCGCGGCGGCCCTGGAGAAGCGGCGTGCAGCCTGTGTTGCGGTTCATACCCGGGAGGGCCAGCGGCTGATCCGGCTGGACGAGATCCTGTACGCGGAGCTGCTGGGCCGGACGGTGCGCTATCACCTGGTGGGCCAAACCCATCTGGACACCGTGACGCTGCGGGGTTCCTTCCTGAAGGAGACCGCCCCCCTGCTGGAGGACACCCGCTTTTTTCAGTGCGGAGCCAGCTTCCTGGCGAACCTGTTCTATGTCACAGCCGTGGAAAAGGGTTTTCTCCGCATGGACGGCGGCGCCCGAGTTCCCCTGGCCAGGGGCCTGACCGCCTTGGCCAGGCAGCGCTGGCAAGACTACTGGCTCAACGGGCCGAAAGGAGGCTGAACAATGACTCTTCTGCGGGACATTTCCTTCCTCTGGTCCATGCTCCACATCGCCGCGCTGTACCTGCTGCTCTTCGCACCCCGCTGTTCCTGGCGGACAACGCTGATCTGCAGCTCCGCCGGCATTGGAACCCTGACGGTCATCAATATGCTGCTCATAGCGCGGCAGGGACCTGCGGGCATCATGCATCTGGCCTTTTTCACCTGCACCATTCCCTCCCTTCTGCTCTTCTTCCTGCTCTCCAGATACCGGGACGGGCGCTTTTTCTTCCTCTTCTGTCTGACGGACACCATAAGCTTCTGGCTGATGCAGATCACAAACCTCATGGACCGCATGGCTGGCAACACCTATGTGGTGCTGTTTCTCAGCCGCCTGGTGCTTTTCCCAGCGGTTGAGTTCCTGCTCTGGCGGTATCTGCGCCGGCCCTATCTGGAATTGCAGGAAAAACTGAAAAAGGGCTGGTGGCTGTTTACCGGCGTGGGGGGAACCTATTATCTGCTTCTCATGGTCACCGCCGTGCCGGTGGACTCCCCTCTGCCGGACGCCGCCGGGCTGCTCCAGGTCGCCCTGGTCATGCTCCTGATGCCCCTGACCTACCTCACCATCTTGCACTCCCTCTGGCGGCAGATGCGGATGTACGAAAACAGCCGCCAGATGGAACTCCAGCAGCGGGATTACAACGCCGTATGCCAGAAGATGGAGCTGACCCAGATCTACCGGCACGATATGCGCCATCACCTGGCCACTCTGGATGAACTGCTCCAACAGGGCAACAGCGACGGTGCGCTCCAGTATGTCCGCACGCTGAACGGCGGGCTGGAATCCCTTACCCATCCCGCCGAGTGCGCCAACAGCACAATCAACGCCATTCTGACGGCTTACATCGTCCAGGCCGCCGACGCGGGCTGCTCCGTGGACACCAAAATCAGACTTCCCGAGAAGCTGCCCTTTGAGGAGACAGACCTGTGCGTTATTCTGGCCAACTCCCTGGAAAACGCCATCCACGCCTGTCGGGACCTGCCTGGAGAGCAGAGGCAGATCCGCTTGGAGATGGAGCTGACGGAAAATGGGCGGCTGATTGTCTCCGTGGAAAACCCCTGCCCCCGCCAGGTGTTCTTTGATTCCAACGGCTTGCCGGAGGTCCCCAAGCGGGAGAACCACGGTCTGGGCCTGCCCAGCATCCGGGCCACGGCGAACAAGTACGGCGGTCTGTTCCGCTGCCAGTGGGAGACCGGCCGGTTTATCCTGCGGGTCGTGCTGATTCCGCTGGAACCCGCCAAGCCTCCCGTCCGCCGGACAGGCCCGCTGACCTACGGCATTCTGGTCCTTCTCCTCTGCCTGATCCTCCTCAACTGCCTTCCGTCTCTGGCCAACGCCCTGGAGGAGATTCCCGTCCTGGGGGCAGTGGTCCGCGTTGTGGACCTCCGGACCTACACCCTGGCCTGGAAGGACGACGTACACTCCACTCCGGCGGAGGACGCCCTCTCTCCGGCGGAATGGAATAGGATAGAATAGTTCTACCTGCTCTCTGCCGCACATCCATGCGGCGGAGGCAGTCAGATGTCATCACCTGCGGTGGACCGCGGAGCCTTTTGGGAAATCCCACACCCGGTATTTCCGTGATCATTCCCGTCTTTTAGGCGGAGAAATTCCTGCCCGCCTGCGCGGATCGCATGGTACGGCAGACCTTTTCCGGCTGGAAACCGCTGCTGGTAAATGTCTGCACCAGCGAGTGAACGGCTCCCGTTTTTCGAACATATCTATCCAAAAGCGGGAGTTGTTCTATCCTGAAAGCCTTGTAAATACAGGGCTTTCAGGTTTTTGCTTCTCTGTACATCATTCCCGAAATTCCTAAAATCCGAAATTCTTTTTTCGACTCCAGTGGCGCTATATTGAGCATGGAAAATGAGGCATCTTTTACAGCGGTTCCGGAGCCGAGGGGCAGTTTAAAATACGCGTGAGGAAATCCGTGTCCAGGCGTTGGCCCATAACTTGACCCAGAACAGGAAATTTCTCTATGGAATCAGTGGAATGGACGGCACGAAAGGCTGTTAATATTTTGGCCAAACAGCATCAGACGGAGCGGAAAGCGTTTGCTGTGAGTCCCGGAACAAGCTGCGGACCAAAAGTCCGGGGGCAAATCCTCCCTGGAGCGTACCAAAACCGCTGAAATTCAAAGGATTTCAGCGGTTTTGGTTTTGCTTTCTATAAATCATCGGTGAGCACAGGCAGGCTGTGGCGGATCATACCGAGAGCAGCATAAATATAAAAACGCGCCAAGGCCGCTCCGCCCCCGGCAGCATATATGCAAGAGGCCCCGGTGCGGACACGCACCGGGGCCTCTTCAATCATCTTCAATTCTAAATCGCCTGGCCTTCAAAGCCGCTCTAAAACTCCATATAGTGCTTGGGAAGGCCGTCCAAAATGTCGCTGGTCAGGCTGTAAGAGGCAATGGGGTACCGCAATCCGTTGCGAAACATCCCCTCCACACCCTCCAGAGTCCGAACCAGCCCGGCGGGGGTAAAGGTCAGACGCAGATCGTTCTCCCCCAGGCCCGCAAACTTTTTATCCGCATAGCAGGGCAGTGCCAAGGCCGGCTTTCCCGTCAGGAAAGTGCGCACCCAAGAATCAGAGCAGGTAGATTCCCCCACGAAGGTAAATTCCAGCTTCTCGTACTCCTTAAACTGGTACCCGGCAAACAGGATAAACGCCTGAGAGGAGTTTGTATACAGCACGCAGACGTCCGGCTCGATCCGTCCCGCCGCCAGCGGGGAGGCCACCAGGGCAATGTATTCCGGCGGCATGCAGTCCAGTGCCTGATTATGGGCCTTGGACGCCTCCAGATTGTCATACCAGACCTTGTTGAACATCTCGCCGGAATACCATTTTTCATCCCGCTGAAACATTCCGTTAATTCCCCGGCAGTAATTCGCATGGACGTTTTCCGCCCTGCACGCGCTGGTCCAGTTGAACTGGGCCGCGTGGCTGACAATCGTACAAGGCGGAAGATGCTTGTCATGAATGCGGATCTTGGGGATCGCATGCAGCTCCCTTTCCGTGCGAACCCACTTCATCCCCACAGGCGGCGTCTGCAGGCGCAGCATCTTTGTCAAGCGGGCGGTGAGATCGCCCCAGTCATATGTGTCCATTCAGATCTCCCCCTCAATAATTCACCTGTGATTTTCCCTTGAGGCCCAGTATCCGGCGGGCCTCGTCAGGCGTGGCAATCTCGCGCCCCAGCGTCCTGGCGATGGAGGCCGCGGCCAGGATCTGCTGCGCATTGGACTCCGCCAGTTTGTGAGGCAGGATATAGAGGTTGTCCTCCAGCCCCACGCGCACATTGCCGCCCATGGCCAGCGCCGCAGCAGCCATGGGAAATTGATGCCTTCCCGCAGCCGCGACCGACCAGGTAAACTCCCCCAGCTGCCGTTCCGCAGCAGATCGCAGAAAGACCAAGTTGTCCACTGTGGCGGGCAGTCCGCCCTGAATCCCCAGGACAAACTGGATGTAGATGGGACAGGTCAGAACCCCCTTTTTCCGGAAGTAGGCAATGTTGTTAATCATGCCGGCATCGTACACCTCAAATTCCGGAATGGTGCCGTTTTCCGCCATTGTTTTTATGTAGGTCTCCAAGCCCAGATAGGTGTTGGAGAACACATTGTCATACGTACCGCCCAGATACCTGCGCTCCCAGGCAGGTCCGTCCGGCAAAAGCTGCGGCACCAGTCCGGCCAGAACAAAATTCATGGAACCGGCGTTGCAGGAGGCGAGTTCCGGCTTTAACGCCGGGATCACGGATAGCCGCTCCTCCACCGTCATCATCTGGCTGGCGCCGGTGGTGATGCAGATGATGACATCGCACCGCTCCTTAATCCCGGAGACAATCTGACGCATCACCCCCAGGTCGGAGGACGGTTCCCCTGTCTCCGGATCGCGGGCGTGGATGTGTACCGCCGCCGCACCGGCCCGGCAGGCGTCCACCGACTGGCGGATTATCTCCTCCGGGGTGATGGGCAGATAGGGACTCATGCTGGAGACATGGACCGCACCGGTAACGGCGGCGGTCAGAATCAGTTTGTTGCTCATTTTATTCTAAACTCCTTACAGGGAAGGCCGCAGCCGATCATGCCGCAGCCGGTCATGCTGCGGCCTTTCATTCAGCCGGTCGTTTGAATTTCGTCCGAAGGCCCTTGACGACGGAAAACAGGATAAACGCAACCGTCAGCACCAAGAACGCCCCGGAAATCGGTCTGGTCAAAAACGGGAGGAAGCTCCCTTTGCTGAGCTGGAGACCCCGGCGGAGATAGGTCTCCGTAATGGGTCCCAGGATAAAGCCCAGGATGACAGGCGCCAGCGGATAGCCAAAATGGCTCATCAAAAAACCCGTCAGCCCGAATATCACCAGCACCCATGCGTCAAAGAGCCGGTTATTCACACCAAAGGAGCCGATGACGCACAAAACGATGACAACAGGCAGCAGAATGTTCTTTGGCAGCTTTAGCACTTTGATAAAGCCCCGCATCCCGAAAAACTGAACCAGGAACGTCAGGATACTGGCCACCACCATGGCGGCAAAAATTGTGTAAATCAGCCCGTAGTTCTGGCTGAAAAACAGCGGACCCGGCTGTAAGCCGTGGACGGTAAACGTCCCCAGCAGGATGGCCGTCACCGCATCGCCCGGAATCCCCAGGGTGAGCAGGGGGATCATCGCGCCGCCGATAGTTGCGTTGTTGGCGGTCTCTGAGGCCACAACCCCATCCAAAACGCCGGTGCCGAATTTCTCCGGATGCTTGGAGCGTTTTTTGGCAATACCGTAGGACATGAGATTGGCCGTAGCACCGCCAATTCCCGGCAAAATACCAATCCAAGTGCCGATCAGCGCAGAGCGGAGCATATTGGGGACCTGGGAGACGAACTCCCGCAGAGAGAAGCCCAGCCCATGGATATGGGTGTCCACATCCATGACCTCCACCTTTCCTGAGGGCTTTACCTCAGCCAACAGCTCTTTCAGAGCGTACAGGCCAACCAGAGCCGGCACGCTGGCAAAACCGGCCTCCAAACCGCTGATGCCAAAGGTAAAGCGGGCATAGCCGTCGATCGGAGCAGCGCCGACACATCCCAGCAGCATCCCTACTGCACAGCTGATCAGCCCTTTTGTAATGGACTTCCCCGTCAATCCGGACACCAGGGAAAGCGCAAACAGGGAGAGCGCTGTATACTCGTATACGCCGAATTTCAGCGCCGCCTTTGCCAAAAAAGGCGCTATAAAAATCATAATCGCTATGCCGAAGAGATTGCCGAACAGAGAGTAGAATGTGCCGGCACCCAGCGCCTTCCCCGCCTGGCCGTTCCGCGCCATGGGCGCCCCGTCAAAGGTGGTCGCCACCGAAGAAGGGCTTCCGGGGATATTAATCAGCACGGCGGAGACCAGTCCGCCAGAAATCCCCCCGATATACAGGGCGATTAACAGGGCGAACGCTGTGGTAGAATCCATTCCGAAAGTGAGGGGCAGGCAGAGGGCGATGGCCATCGTGCCGGTAAGCCCGGGAATTGCTCCGAAAACCAGACCCAAGGCAATGCCGATCAGCATATAGGCCAAAATCACCGGCGTCATCAGGGAGGCCAGGCCGGATATAAACAGCTGCATAGGGAAACCTCCTTAAAATGGCAGGATGCCGCTTGGAAGCATGAGGTGAAATACATTGCAGAAAAACACATAGCAGACCACGGAAACCACCGCGGCAATCAGAGCATAAAGCGGCCACCGTTTTTTCCACTCAGGCGTCAGAACTGCAATTTGGCAGAAAAGGTACAGGGCAGAGGCCGCCACAAACCCCAAGGGGGGGCACAGCACCAGATAGACCACAATCAAAAGCACGGAGAGGGCGGACTTGACCGCTGTATTCCGTGCGCCCTTATCAGCCTCATTCTCCGAAGATCCAGCATTTCGACGCGCCCTCTTTCCGCGAAGGAACGCGGCGGAAAATTCAATTGCGGAGAGTCCCAGTCCCACAGAGCAGATCAGTGTGGGGAAAAATCTTGCGGTAACGCCGGAGGAGATCATCACGTTGATACTCTGGCTGGACCACAAAAACATGGCGAAAACCAGGAATAGCGCCGCCGCGAAAGCGGCGTCCCGGTAATATTGTAAAAGCTGCCGCAGCAGATGACGCAAATCGGTCACACTCCTTTTCAGCGGTTATATCCGCCCGATCCCGCAGATACATCCGCGGAATCGGGCCGGCTGTATCATTTATCTATCCTCAGTTCATCATCAACGCCGCATACTTCTTTGCCACTTCATACTGTTCATCATGAAGCGCCACGGCATCCTCTCCACCGCAAAAAGCGGGTTTCACGGCATACTGCTCACAGGTGGGGGCATAGCTCTCGGAATTGACCGCCCTTTCCACTGCGGCGGACCACTTTTCTACAATGGCGGGATCGGTGCCCTTGGGCATATAGAATCCAAAGATTTTGGTGATGTCGCAGGACTGGCCGAACTCGCTCATAGCGGGCCAGTCCGGTGTGGCGTCGCAGCGCTCATTGGCCACGATGCAGAGCACATCACAATCCCCGGACTCCACATAGGTACGGGCATAATTACTAGTTGTAATCACAAAGTCGATATCCCCGGCCAGCAGAGCGGCAATGGTCTCGGACCCGCCGCCAATATCCGCGATGTTGAACTCCACGCCAAAAGCGTCTGCCACGGCGAGGGCCTGCATGTGGGAATATCCTCCCAGAGAGGTGCCGTAATTGAGGCCGCCGGGATTGGCCTTTGCCGCGGCGATGAAGTCGTTCAGACTGGCATAGGCACCCTTCCGTACCATCAGACAATCGGAGACCTCCTCCACAGCAACGCCGGCGATCTCCATATCGTTGTAGTCAAAATCCGCCACGCCGGTAGCGCTGGCCACCAGGAAAGAACTCTGGTGCCAGAGAACCGTATAGCCGTCGGCCGCCGAATCCTTGACCTGGCGGGCCGCCACAGTGCCGGAAGACCCAGTAACATTCGTGCAGACCACAGCGACGCCCAAATCTTTGGAGATCTCCTCGCACAGCTTCCGGCACAGGAGATCCGTATCGCCTCCGGCTCCAAAGGAGACAATCACATTGATGGGCTGCGTGGGCCAGTCGGTATCCTGCGGGGCAGGCGGCTCCGCCGTATTGGGTGCATTCGTATCAGGGGACGGAAGATCCGCTTTGGAACCGCTGCCTGAACAGGCGGCCAGAAGCGATGCAATCAGCGCAGCAAGGGCCAAAGCTCGTACCAGGTGGGACATCTTTTTCATATTCTGCACTCCTTCATTTTTACTATGATACCCAATTTAAACAGGCTATGTCATCTGCAGGCCCGGGCAATTCCCCCCATGACCTTGATCTCCCGGATATCCGTCATAACGGACTCCAACTTCTCGGCAATAAAATTCATATCCGAGCTGAAGCCGATATATTGGAAACCCATATCTACATATTTCCGGGCATCCCGGAGATTCCCGGCATAAATACCGGCGATTTTCCCCTTTGCCCGTACCGTCTCCACCACTTTTTTAACCAGTGCCTGCACGGCGGGATGGCCGGTCTGCCCAGTAACACCGCAGGACTGGCTGAGATCTCCGGTCCCAACAAAAAAAACATCTGCCTGAGGAATGTCGCACAGCGCCTCGATTTGTTCGGCCATTGCCATATTCTCCACCATGATAACGGAAAGGAGATCGTTGTTGACATAATGAACATAACTATCGCTGTCTGTATAACTCCCGCCAAGACAATAGCCAGATCCCCGTGTCGTCAGTCCCAGACCGCGGGTTCCAAAGGGAGCGTACCGCATACTCTCCGCAGCGGCCCGCGCCTCCTCCAGAGTCTTGGAATTCGGAACCTGAATGCCCTGGGCACCCATGTCTCCGGCGTGAAGGATGTACTCGGCAGATGAGTTCGGTACCCGGATCACCGCATTCATTCCAACCCCATTGGCCGCGCGGCACATATTCTCCATGTCCCAGTAGCTGTACGCCGCATGCTCTGCGTCAATAATGATAAAATCCATTCCCGCCATGCCCAGCATCTCCACAATCGGTTCACAGTTAAACTTGTAAAATGTCCCAAAGAGGACCTCCCCTTCCCCGAAACGCTGCTTCATGGTCTTTTGCCCTGGTATTTTCAATTTCTCTGCCTCCCTCTTAAAATGATATATGATATATCATATATAAAATATAGCAAAGCACACGCTCTCTGTCAAGCTCTATGGAAAAATTACACGAATTTTGACAAATACACTAAATTATCAAAAGAGTTTTGTAGTAACTGGCAGATCCCATGAAATTGGACTCTCTCCGAATCTATTTGGGGGAAAACAGCGGAGCTTCCGGGCCATAGGCCCGGAAGCTCCGCTGTTTCACATAGTCTCTCAGAAGGAAGAAAAGAGTTCTTCCAGCCGGTCAAGCTGCTGAAGCAGCGCCGTCTGGTCGTTTTCAATGGCCTTTCTGCGGTAGAAAATACTGACCGGATGGCCCTCCAGCTGCTGAGGGTGGAGCACCACGTCCCGCATCACATCAAATACGGCTCTGAGCGCCTCCCTCTTCTGTGTATGGTGGCAGAGGACCGCGCCATCCACATCGCCCTGCCCCGCCAGCCGGATCAATTCCCTGTGCTGCTCCAGGGATTTCGGAATATACGCCGGGGCGACCAATGATGTATTGGTCCTGCTGATCTTGTACAGCTCATCAATCTGGTCCCTGATATGAGAATAGGGCGAGCGGTCGTAAAAGTAAGTATAAAACGAGCGGTTGACAATCATATACCGCTTCAGATCCCCGGCACGGTACAGAGCCTGCAGCTCCTCAAAAATTTCATAAAGGGCCGTAATATCTTCCGGAGTAATATGGGGTACCGCTGTTCGCAGGCAGAGATCCTCGATCTCGTAGCGCAGGGCGGTAAATTCAAAAATCTTCTCAATGTCCACCTCTGCCACCCGTGTGCCGGTATACGGGATGCTATGTACCAGCCCCTCGTGAAAGAGCTGGGAAATCGCCTCCCGGATGGGGATGTAGCTCATATCATACTGTTTGGCCAGATCCCGAATAACCAGCTTGTCCCCGGGAAGGAGTTTCCCGGAGAGGATGTCGTTTTTAATCTGCTCATAGGCATAATCTTTTTTTGTTGTGAACTGCACCTCACAGCCCTCCCAAAGTAGACATTGATCTGAAATCAGTTTGAATCTCGGACGCACGCGGGTAAAATTCACCCAGCAAGCCTCCTGCTCACCATCTGAAACTCTACAATTCCGTGAATTTTCAAGAGGTTTTCCTGCATTATGATACCCTGTATTTTCTGAAAAGTAAAGTTATTTTCCTATAACTGTCAATAATTGCAAATATAGTCTGACAGTAAAGCAGCCGTCTTAAAGCTCGAGCAGCCCTGCTGCCAGCACAGCTTGGCTTTTAGACTCTGATTTTGTAATTCTCACATCAATATTGTCATGGGAAGAAGATATCCCGCCAGGCAAAATCAAGAAATACACTTTCATATGCTCTCCGGCTTATATGGGCGGCTTTCTGTAAGCAGGAGGTCATATTACAATAAGACAGAACATCTGCGGCAGCTTCCAGACGGAAGCATGCCAAATCGAGGTAATAACGATTCTCCACGGTTACACGGTCCGTTCAGCCAGGGGGTTCCACGTCCCTCTGACAAAGGAAATCAAATAGAGGGCAAAAAGGAGCACATTATGGGCGATCATACAGCCCCAGGCGGCCACAAGGCCCAACCCCAATACCCGAATGCAGATAAATGTCCCCACAATGCGGATACACCACATCCCGATGATGTTGTACACAAAGGGCGTCCTGGTCCTGCCCACGCCCATCATCATACCCTCTGCGATGATGGACACACCGTACAGCGGCTCCGAGACCGCCACCATCCGCAAGATCCTCGTCCCCAGTGTAATGACCATTTCGCTGTTGGAGAACAGCCCCATCAGCAGCGGCGCGGAGAGAAAAAGCGCCCCGCCGGTAACACACATCAGGCAAATCTCCACCGGCAGAAACATCGTGGTCAGGGTCTTCATACGTCTTTGGTCTCCCGCACCGTAGGCGTTGCCCGTCAGAGTGGCGGCAGCGGTCTGCATTCCGTAGCCTGGAATATAAAAGGCCGACTCCACCGTATTGGCAATGGTATGGGCTGCGGTAGCCACCTCTCCCAAAGAGTTGATCATGGCGGCAAACGCCACGTAGCCCAGGGAGGTGCCGAATCTCTGAAGCATATTGGGCAGCGCCACACGCAGGCAGGGGGAGAGGATTGCCGCGTCCGGCCGCAGAGTCTGCCCCTTTGGGGAGATCACAGGATGACGCCACAGTACCCATGTGATTCGGATGCCGCCCCAGGTGAAGGCCACAGCGCTGGCGGCGGCCGCGCCGACAACTCCCATCCCCGCGCCGGGTACAGTGACGCTGCGGCCCAGCAGCATCACCGTACGGGTGGGATAGATCAGCAGAAAATTCAAAACCACATTGATACAGTTCACCCAGACACCCACTTTCATGGGCGTTTTGGTATCTCCCGCCGCCCGGAGCGCGGTGCCAAAGATGATGCCCGCAGTCCGAGGCAGCAGCGGAAGATACAAAATCAGAAAATACCTTGAGGCTGTAGGGCGAATCTGGGGTTCCACCTGCATCCAAACGGGGATCGCACCGCTGAGAGCTGTGGTGAGGATGGTGCAGGCCGTGCCAATCACCAGCACAGAGAGGACCGCCTGCGCAGCGGTCCTCCGTGCTGTCCAGATATCCTGCGCTCCGCAGGCCTTGGAGATCATCGCCAGAAAACCCACGCTGAAGGCGGTGATCGAAGAGAATATCAGCCACCCGACGGTGGTAGTCGCTCCCACTGCCGCCGTGGCCTGGGTACCCAGCGTTCCTACCATGGCTGTATCAATATACTGGACAGCGGACTGCATCGTCTCCTCCAGCATCGTCGGCCAGGCCAGCGCCAAGATCACCCGAACCATTGCCCGGGACTCGCTGCGCTGTCTGCTGAAAATCATTTCAAATTGCCCCCTGACTCTTTTGAGTTCTCCGGAACCTCTCCAGCTTAAAGACCGCAAGCTGGTTTATCCCCGACTTGCGGTCCATATTGCGGAAATACCCGCAAAAAAGTAAGCGGGTATTTCCAGACAGTTTTTGAACAGATGCCAGTCTCTCCCACCGGGGCACGGCGGCGCTCATAGCTCCAGAAGATTCCGCAGAGCACCCTTGTATATCTGCCGCAGCTGCCCCAACTCCTCCAGGGAGATGGATTCATCACTCTGATGCTCGCAGCAAAGTGTCCCCGGGAAGTGCGGTCCAAAGGCGATGATATTCTCCATGGCCCGGGCATAGGTACCACCGCCGATGGCCAGAGGTTCCCGCAGATCGCCGGTAACATCCCGGTAAGCGCGGAGAAGGGCCTGCATGACAGGGCCTTCTTTGTCCAGATACACGCCTTTCTGCGGATGTACAGGCAGTACGGTAAACCCGCGCCGGCTCACTGCCGCTGTCAGCGCTCTGATCACTTCCTCACCCGGCACCGTCTCCGGACAGCGGATATCCAGGGCCAGCAGAATCTGCTCCCCCTCTGTCCGCAGCGTTCCCACATTGAGACTTAAGGGACCGCTATGGGGAGAGGCGCAGGCGATCCCCAGCTTCTCCCCGTACACATCTCCACCGAACAGGTCCCGATATGCAGCGGCAAAGGGAATTCCCTGTTCCGCCAGCTGGGCCATACACCGGTCAATGGCATTCTCCCCCTCCCAGGGCACACTGCCGTGCGCAGACCGTCCAACCGCCTCAAATCTTCCTCCGGCCGTCCGCACGGCGCACCTGTCCGGGACGATGTTATACGCTGTCCCGCCCTGCGCCTCCAAAAGTCCGCTGCCCAGCAGCGGAGATATCAATTTTACCACCAAAATGGTTTTCTCGCAATAGATGGCGGGAAAGTCTCCATCCGGCGTAAAGCCGCAGCTGAAGGGTTCCTCGGCGGCAAGATATGCCTCCATGTCCGTCCAGCGTCCCTTCTCCTCCGTCTGGCCAAAGAGGAAACGGATGCGCTTTGGCAATGTCTCTCCCCGGGCCGCATACTCCCTCGCCAGATCCCAGGCGGCAAACAGCGCCGCTATTGTGGGTCCCTTATCGTCCACCGTTCCCCGGCCATACAGCCGTCCGCGGTCAACGGTGCCGACGAAGGGCGGATAGTGCCATCCGGTGCCGGCCTCCACCACATCCAAATGTCCCAGGACACCAATGAGTTCCCGGCCCTGTCCGATCTCCGCGTAACCATAGCGGCCATCCGCATTTCTGACCCGAAACCCCAGGCGCTCGCAGAGCGCCAAGGCACAGCCCAGCGCCTGCGCAGGTCCTGGCCCATAGGGGAATCCCTCCCGGCCATGCTCCGCCACAGATGGAATTGCCAGCAGCGGAAGCAAAGCCTCTGTCATCTCTGTTACAAAACGTGCCTCCATAGCGTCACCACGCGCCGGGATAGCCAATGGTGACGGCGGCATTTTTTGCCCCCGCCTCCATGCAGTCCGGCACCGGCTTTCCGGCGAGATAGGACATAATAAACCCCGCGATAAAGCTGTCCCCGGCTCCCATCGTGTCTACCACCGGGCAGGACACAATGCCCCGCCGGTAAAACCGCCGGCCGTCAAAGGCCATGCTCCCCTGTCCGCCCCGGGTTGCCACCACGATTTTAGGACCCAGCGCCGCAATCTCCCGGAGCTTAGCCTCCAGAGCCTGCTCTTCCGCTCTGTCGTCGGAGAAGAAGGCCACATCCGTATGAGGCAGAGCAATCCTGCCCGCCGGATCCAGGGGGCGCTCCGCACCGTCAAACGCCACGGGGATCCCCCGCCGGCGGATCTCTGCCAAAAATCCCTCCGCATGGCCCCATAACCCCGTGACCACCATGTCAAAGCCCGCAAGGAAGTCGATATCTCCCTCGCTCAAACGAAAATCCGCCATGACGCCCTCGCTGTAATCGCCAAAAACCCGCTCACCGTCCACCCGGCGCACATGGCTGAGGGCAGTATCTCCCGGCAGCACCTGCACACGGCTGACATCCACACCTCTGTCCGCCAGTGAAGAGCAGATCATCTCTCCGTACTTGTCGGTCCCCACCGCCCCCAAATAGGCGGAGGCCCCGCCCAGACGGCGCACATAGACGGCCACATTCACCGGGTTTCCCCCGGGAAAACTCTCCAATGTGTCGTCGTAATAGTCCACACAGTTGTCCCCAACGCAGGCAATTTTCAACATAACAGCTCCTTTGCCCGCTCCAGCGCCATCTTTGCAGCGGCAGAAGGGGCGTCGATATAATTTGTCACCAGCTCAATCGTGGCGGTGCCGTCGTATCCGGCCGTTCGCAGCTCCGCCAGCACATCTTTCAGGTTCATGGTGCCCTCGCCCGGAATCAGATGGGTGTCGCTGACTCCATCGGAATCCACCAGATGGAGGTGGCGCAGCCGCCCGCCCAGCACTTTGGCATAAGCGGCAGGATTCTCCCCCTGTACATAAGGCGGCACCAGGTCGCACATGCCGTACAAAAACGGGGAGCCAACCTCCTCCAGAACCTGCTGCAGTTCATCGCACTGGGTGCAGGTGTTGCTCTCCCAAGGCGTCAGCGTCTCAAGAATCAGCTTCTGCCCCTCCCGCTCCGCCGCGGCGCACAGCCGCCGGAGAGACCGTAAAAGCCGCTCCCATCGCTCCGCCGGCGGCGCGCTGCCTCCATGCCCCACGGACAACAGCATATACTCCGCCCCCAGCAGCCGGGCCGCCCGAATGCCGCAGGTGAGATAGTCCATAGCATCCTCCCACTGGCGGGAAGAACCGCACATATAGTTAAAGGGATAGGCGTTGTGCTCCGGCGTGTACACCGCCACCGGCACGCCGTATTCTCCGGCGAGACGGCAGACCTCCTCCGCCTCTCCCGCCAGAAGATCCGGCGCGTAGGCATGGGGACGGCCGCCCCATAGTTCAATAAAATCATACCCCATCTCCGCCGCGTCTGCAAACGCCTTTTCCAGCGGCAGCCGCTGGTATCCACAGGTAAACAGACCAAATCGCATCAACATACTCCCAAGGGAGGGGCGAGTTGCCCCGCCCCTCCCTTTTTCATGTTTTTTTGACCGCCGCAGCTCAATAGTCCACCTTGCGGTAGTACCGGCGGATCGTCATGTCGTGGCCGCTCAGCGCCTCCAGGTGGGCGTCAATGCGATTGGTAACCGCATGGAGCACCAGATGGCACAGTCTGCCGCGGTACACGTCGTCAATACCCTCCAGGGGATAGTCCCGGGTATCGATGACGGTATAGTTTTTGCAGACTCTGGGCAGGAATTTCGCCACCCGCAGTCCCAGTTCCCGCTGGCTGTCCTCGCCCACAAAGACCGTGATGGGGGTCTCCAGATCCACCACCTCCAGCATTCCGTGGAAGAACTCCGCAGAGTGAATGGACTTCGTGCGAATCCAGTGCATCTCCTCCCAATAGCACATGGCATAGGAGTAGGTAGCGCCGTAGAGGCAGCCGGCTCCCACAAAATAGTGGAGCGCATCGTTCATGTGCTTTCTGGCAAACTCCTCCGCAAAGGAATCCGTCTGCTTCTCAATCTCCACCAGATCCTTGGCTAGATGTGCCTCCAGCTGGGCGTAATAAGCTGCGTAGTCCTGAAAGCGGCCCTGCCTGTAGAGAATATAGTCCGCAGTCATGAAAAATTTCAGCTGCTCGTTGCTCTTGTAGCTGATGCACTCGTCCACCAGCCCGGCCAGCTCAGAGTCCGGCTTGTCAATAAAGCCCAGGACCTTTGCCCCCCGCTGCCGGACCAGCTTCACAGCGTCCACAACCTCCGCGGTTGTGCCGGTGACAGAGGAGATCACCACAAGCGTGCCCTCGCCGATCCGCAGATCACCGGTTGCGCAGTACTCCGCCGCATTGGCTGCAAACACATCCATATCGGTGGATTCCTTCATGTGACAGACCACCTGCAGGCAGCTGGCCCATGTGCCGCCGATGCCCAGCCAGCAGAGATTCCGAATTCCCGCAGTGAGATACCGGTCTACAATCGACTCAATCTCCGGCCGCAGGGCCAGCGCACCGTTTACACTGTCCACCTGATTTTTTTCATCGAACTTAACCAAGAAAATCCCTCCGTTATTTGTTAATCAGCCCACTTTCAGCATCTGGAAATACTTGTCGTAGATGGCAATGGCGTCGCCCACATCCTCCTGGAAGAACACGTTGGTCTTATAGCCGAAGTTGAAGGCCGGGGCATTGCGGTAGTCCTCCGAAGCCACCGCCACTGCGGCGTCGTTGGGGCAGGAATAGGGGTTTTCCACCAGGTTGTCAGCCATGACCTGGGCATCGCAGATATAGTTGAGGAACTTATAGGCCAGGTCCATGTGCTTGGCTCCCTTTGGGATAACGTACAGGTCAAAGCCCAGCTGCACAGGGTCGCTGGTAAAGGGCGCCACTACCAGGGTGTTGTTGTCGCCCATAGCGCTCATAGCCTCGGCGGTATTGCCGTCGTAAGTGAACATAACAGAGATCGTGCCGTTGACCATGTTGGTCTCCGTAGAGCCGTAGGCAGCCACGTTTTCATTGTACTTCACCAGCCACTCATAGGCCTCGGCGATCTCGCTCTCCTCCCGGCTGTTGGGATCATACCCCAGGGCAACCAGGGCAATGGGGAAGAGGTTGCGGGCGCCGTCGATCGAGCCGATCTCGCCCTTCAGAGCGGGGTTGATCAGGTCATTGTAGCAGGTGATCTCAATCGGGCAGCGCTCCGTATCGTAAACCACATAGATGTAGTTCATCAGGTAGGGCACGCAGTAGCCCTGATTCTCCTCAGACCAATACGCCTGGTTGATATTCTTGGAATTGGGAATCTGAGAGAGATCCAGCGGCTCCAGGTAACCGCCTGCAATCAGGGACTCCATATAGGCGTCACAGGTCATGATCAGATCATACCCGTCACCCGCGCCGGCCGTCAGTTTGGTGATGGAGTCGGCATTGTCGTTCATATAGCTGATATTGACCTTCACACCGAACTCCTTTTCAAAGTTGGCAACCAGCGAATCGGACATATAGTCGCTCCACATAAAGATGTTCAGCTCGGTGTTGCCGGCGCCGCTGCCGTCACCGGTCCCTTCGCCGCCCTGGCCGCCGCCGTTTCCGCCGCCGCAGGCAGCCAGGGACAGAGCCATTGCCAGAGTGAGAATCGCCGCAAGAAGTTTCTTCATTTTCATGCCTCCAAATTCAAAGAATTTTATTTCAACCGCCCCAAGCGGCAGAAATCAGAATCGGGCCGCGTTGAGACGGGCGGTTTCCGCCTCCTCTGCCGCGCGCAGCTCCCGCCGGCGCAATGACCGCTGGATGCCGTTGACCGTCAGCATTCCAGCCACCATCACCAACACCATGATTGTGGTCAGCGCGTTGATATCCGGCGTAACGCCGGTGCGGTTGACGGAGAGAATCAGGACCGGCAGCGTGGATTGGCTGGCGCCAGCCAGCATGTTGCTCATGACAACATCATCGAAAGACAGCGTGAAGGACAGGAAAGCCGCCGATGTGATCCCGGGCATAATACTGGGAATCGTAACCCGCCAAAAGGTCTGGAACCGGTTGGCCCCCAAATCCATAGAGGCCTCCTCCAGCGTCTCGTTGTCGCCGGAGATCCGGCCCTTGATGGTCACCACCGCATAGGGGATGCAGAAGGTGCAGTGGCCCGCCACAATAGTGCCGATGCCGAGTTTCACTCCCACGGTGATGAAGATGATCAGCATGGCCACGGCCAGCACGATCTCCGGCACCACAATGGGCACATAGAGCATGAGGTTGATGAACTTCTTGCCCCGGAATTCGAACTTTTTCAATCCGATGCCGCCCAGCACGCCGATTACCACGCTGATGGCCGTTGCCAGTATCGCAATTGCGAGAGAGTAGGCCAGGGACTCCCAAAGGTCGTGATTCCCAAAGGAGAAGAGCTTTCCATACCACTGAGTGGTAAACCCCTCCCAGGCGTAATTGCGCTTGGCGTTGTTGAAGGAGAAAACCATCATCACCAGCACGGGGATGTAGAAAATGGCGTAGATGATCACCGCATAAAAATCACCGAGAAATTTCCGGCAGCTCTGACGGCGCAGCCGCCTGTTGGGAGAAGCTGTCATATCAGAGCACCTCCATATCTTCGATCTTCGCAAAGCGGGAATAGATAAAAATCAGCAGGGCCGTGATGAGCAGCAACAGTACACTCAGCGCCGCGCCCAGGGGCCAATTCCGGATCGTGCCAAACTGATTCTTGATGATGTTGCCGATGTACAGCACCTTGCCGCCGCCCAGCATATCCGTGATGGTATAGGTGCCCAGCGCAGGGATAAAGGTGAGAATGATGGCGGAAAAGATCCCGGGGAATGTCAGCGGCAGCGTCACCTTAAAGAAGGTGACGGCGGGTCTGGCCCCCAGGTCCGCCGAGGCCTCCAGGAGGTTCCCCTGGAGCTTCTCGATAGACGAGTACATGGGCAGCACCGCAAAGGGTAGGAAGTTGGTAATCAGGCCCAGCAGCACCAAACCGTCGGTATAGATGAACTTGACGGGACTGTGCACCAGTCCCAGCGCCATCAGCGCGTTATTCACCGGCCCATTGGTCTGGAACAGCAGCATCCACGCGTTCAGGCGCATCAGAGAGCTGGTCCACATGGGGATCATCAGCAGCATAATGAGCCGGGCAGCCACGTCCGCGGGCTTGCGGGCAATGTAGTAGGCGAAGGGATAGCCCACCAGCAGACACGTCACGGTGGTAAGCACCGCCACCTGAAAGCTCTTGAGGATGACCTTGAAGTAGGTCGCGTCCAGCAGCGTCTCATAGCTGGCGGAGCTGAACTCATATACAACGCCGCCAAAAGTGCCGCGGGTCATAAAGCTGATATAGATGATAAACAGCAGCGGCAGCGTGACAAACAGAATCATCCACACTGAGACAGGACCCGCCTGAGCCAGCGCCGGTAAACGGCTGTGCCGTTTTTTCCGCAGGGCAGATGGTCCGCTCATAGCCGCACCTCCGCCGCGCCGTCATCATGGATCGCGACGGCCTTCTCCGCATCCCAGTGGATATAGACCTCGTCCCCCTCGTGGAGGGAGGCGTCATGCTCAAAGCGGGAGAGCTTGATCTCCTGTCCGCAGGGCAGGTCCAAATTGGTCTTAATCACAGTGCCCACATAGATGAAGTCCTTCACCCGCGCCTTGACAGAAAAACCCTCTACTGGTGTCTTGGACACATTTAAGTACTCCGAGCGGATGGAGACACAGATCTCCTCCCCCACGCCGAAGCCCTGGCCCGTAGCCAGCACATCGCCGTCCGGGGTATGAATAGTCAGCCGGCGGCCCTCCGCCGCCGTGATCGTTCCAAAGAGAATGTTGGACTCTCCCAGGAAATCCGCCACAAAGCGGCTCTTGGGGTGGTCGTACATCTCCATGGGACTATCCATCTGCAAAATCACGCCGTCCCGCATTACGGCAATGCGGTCAGACATGGTCATGGCCTCCTCCTGATCGTGGGTCACATAGACAAAGGTGATGCCCAGCTTCTTCTGCAGGCGCTTCAGCTCGATCTGCATCTGCTTGCGCAGCTTCAAATCCAGTGCGCCCAGCGGCTCATCCAGCAGCAGCACCCGAGGGTTGTTGATCAGAGCACGGGCAATGGCCACCCGCTGCTTTTGTCCGCCGGAGAGGGCCTCCGGCTTACGCTTTTCATAACCGGACATCTGCACAAGCGCCAGCATTTCACTGACCTTTGACTGGATCTCCGCTTTGCGTATTCCACGGATTGTCGGGCCATAGGCCACATTTTCAAACACCGTCATATGCGGAAAGAGAGAATAATTCTGAAACACGGTGTTTACATCCCGCTGGTAGGGTTCCTTCTCCTCTACCCGCTCCCCCTGTACCTCAATAGTCCCGCTGCTGGCATCCTCAAAACCGGCAATCATGCGCAGCGTCGTCGTCTTTCCGCAACCAGAGGGACCAAGCAGTGTGAGGAACTCTCCCTCTTCGATCTCCAGGTTCATATCCTTTACAACGTGGTTTTTGCCGTACCATTTGTCCACATGGCGCAGGGAAACAATTGATTTGGACAAAGCGGTTCACCTCTCATCCTCTATTTAACGGGAATTTCTCCCGCCAGCTTCAATAAGTATAAATATATTCCATACCAATTTCAAGTGTACTTGTATGATTTCTGCATATCATCTAATATTTTTCCATAATATATGGCTATATCGACCATATAAATAGAAAAAATATCGCGGATGGCCGATTTTTTCCTCAGCTATCCGCGATATTTCGGTGTTCTTATCAAAAAAATTATACCAATTTTTGATTGGAGAAGTGCACGCCAAACTCCGCCTTGTCATTGCGGACATAGTTGCGTGCAAACTCAATGACCCGGCCGCCAATGTCCCGGGTCACACAGGAAAATTCCATCACCGCCTGCCGTGGCCGAATGCCAATCAGCTTCCCCCGCTGTGCAGACAGGCGCACGATCCGCAGCGTCTGCAGTCCCTTGGCAGGCTGGATGCCGTTCCACAGGTATGCGTCATAGATTGAGAAGAGCTGAATATCGATCTCATCCAAGGCCGGCAGAACGGCGCGTGGAATGTAGATCTCCTCCAGGGCCACAGCCTCCTGGTCGGCAGAGTCCACCCGGCGAATAAACCATATCTCTTCTTCCGCTCCGATCTCCAACAGCCGCCCGTAGTACGGACCAGCGGTGCGGAGCGCCTTGATCAGCACTTTTGTAGAGGGTGCTCTATCCCTCTGGCGCATAGTCGTGCGGTAGCCGCCCAGGGTCTCCAAATCCCGTTCCGTCTTAGGTCCGGCTACAAACACGCCTTTTCCCTGCACGCTTTTCAAAAGCCCCTCATACTCCAAAGCCGCCAAAGCGCTGCGGACCGACTGCCGGTTCAGCCCATACTGCTCCATCAGCTGGTTTTCAGACGGAATCGCCGTGCCCGGCAGGTACTCCTCCTCCTCGATCTTGCTGCGGATCACCTCCCGCAGCTGGATATAGAGGGGCGACTTATAAGTGAGTTCACCCATGCGCCGCCTCCTCCCCGCCGCACCAGCGCAGAACGCTGGCCAATTCCATCCGGTCCGGCAGTACTCCACCGGTGTGCCGTCCGGCGCATTTGTCAAACTCACAATCCAGAAAACGGGGTCTCCGGGCTGGATACTCAAATATTGGGCCTCCTCCTCCGTAGCGGAGGTAATGCTGGTTTTTTCATCGCCATGGTCCAGGCACAGCCCGTAGGCCTCCCGAAGGGTTTGGAAGAGCGAACCGGTTACCAGGTTGTGCCGCTCCAGATCCGGCGCTAAATTCACAGGGATGCAGGAGGTCTCAACCAGAATGGGAATACCGTCCAAAATCCGCAGCCGGGAGATATGGTGCACCTGCTGGCCAAGCACCAGATGCAGACGGCGGGACAACTGCTTTCCGCACTCCATTTTCAAACAGGATAACAGACGGGTTTCCAGCTTCCATCCGCCGGAGGCCGCATATTCCGTCAGGCTCTGCAGGTCCTGCAAAGTGCGGCGGAACCGGGGCGCAACACAGGTGCCGCTTCCCTGGACCGCATAGAGATCTCCCGCGTCCGCCATCATGGCGATGGCGCTGCGAAGAGTGCTGCGATTAAACCCCCACATCTGACACATCTCCCGCTCCGGCGGTAGCCTGTCCCCAGGTTTCATCCCGTTTTCTGCAATGTAGGCCATGATCCTCTCCTGCGCCAGCTCTCTGGGCCGCGGGACATAGATATTCATGCAGACCACCTCACAATTGGCATATATTTTCCAGTTACAGATTAACATTTTTTCATGCAGTGTGCAAGAGGATGCGAATTCAGACTGTGCGTCATCGGAACAGGTCCATCGACGCATAAAACCAAAAATCCCCACCGTCCGGCACCTCAGACAATCTGCGGGCCAGAGGTCCGGAGATTGAACGCTCTCAGAACGCGCCGGAGCATGTGTGGAACGCCGTCCAGGGACATCATGCCGCCGTATGGTGAGGGCAACCAGCTCCCGCCCGCACATTCTCCGTGGGTCCCAAGGCCGCTGAAAAGCGTTTACTCATTTTCAGTGTCCTTCTTTTACCAATCAGCGCTTATAAATAGGGGTTGATTATCCCTCTGGATAGCGGTATACTCTGCTTGTACCGGCTCGGCCAACCATAATATGCCGGGCGCGGATTTTGCCGAAAGGCTTGATATAAATGACAAAGATAAAAACGCAACGCGCATCTTTGAGGTGTGCCAGAGCCGGTAGGTAGCCCGGCCGTCTCGTCATACTGATGAGGTAAGTAACCTGCCCCTCCTGGGTTGTCCATTCTTTGCCCATAACGCATTTTAGGAGGGAATGCTATGGACGCAGAGAGCGAAAAACTGACAGTATTTTTTGAGGGGCCGTTCTGGGTTGGAGTTTTTGAACGAATATCAGGCGGTAAACTGTCCGCATGTAAGGTCACATTTGGAACGGAGCCAAAGGATTGCGAGGTTTGGGCCTTCATCCTCAAACACTACTATGAGTTGAAGTTCAGTCCGGCTATTGAAACCGAGGTGAAGCAAACTGCGGATCATCCAAAGCGCAGACAGCGCAGCGCCAAAAAGCAGTTGCAGATTTTGGGCGTTGGAACTAAGTCACAGCAGGCATTGCAGATGCAGCGCGAAGAGATGAAAACCCAGAGAAACCAAACCAGCAAAGAACAGCGGGAAACCGAGAAGCGGCGCCAGTTTGATTTGAAACAGCAAAAGCGAAAAGCGAAGCACAGAGGTCACTGACCGTATAGTCCCTCGGCTTCCCGTTGATTGGAGGGGGATTTCACCTAAAAGGTGAAATCCCCCTCCAATCAATGCTCTCCTAAAAAAGTTCTTCCAACAGAGTGTAAAAATCTTTGTCCATGATCCGGTAGGAACTGCCATAAGCGGTATTGGTTACCCGGCCGTCAATGAGGTAGCATATACCGCCGTCCATAAACACCAGATGCCGGACCATATCCGGGTGCATAATCAAACTCTCTTGAATCTGATTCTCCACAATGATCTCAAAACCGTCCTTGAAGTCATAGTCGGGGATCTGCTCCATGGGTACCCGCTCCCCGCTGTCGATGACGGAAAGAATTTTGAGCATCAGGTCCTCGTCAGCGATCTCTGCCACACCGGCGTTCTCACTGGCGGCCGATGCTGCCGGATCTGCCGCCTCCACCACACCTTCGTTGGCATTGCCCACAATTTTCACCACAGACAGCCGCTCAGGAAGTTCCGCTGTTCCAGGTTCTGCATGGGCATAGTCCGGTTCAATAAAGAACAAAGTTGGGTTATAGTCCACCACCTGCGTTTCACAGCGGATTCGTTTCCCGCCCAGGACAACGCGGGGATTGGGGGGATCTTCCGCACTGGTCTCTGCGCAGTACAGTGAACCGCCGTTTCCCGTACGCTCCAGGTGAAGTTCCAGAGTGGTCCCAAACAGGCCGGAATCCGTTCCGAAACTCGTAGAGGGCGACCGGCCCCCATCGGGGACATAGAATAGATAATAGTATTCGCGGCCGGACCCAAGCTCATTGACGTAGTCATATCGCAGCGCATAGGCCCGGTCTGAACGAATCTCCAGACTGTCCAGCCAGTCATGTACCGCCTCGCGCACCGTTTCCGATGCCTGCTCCCGGTCGTACTCGTCAAAAGTGACTTCCCGCAGGGTACTGGAACCGCCGCTCGATCGGATAGCCGTAAATCCAAACACAGACAGTGCAACAAGCACCACCGGCACCGCAATAACGGCAATCAGAATCTTAGTCAACGTCCTATCCTGCCGCCGCAGGGGTGGGGTATAGCACATCGCTGTCCCGCCGAGCGGAGTTGCGCACTTGGGGCACACCTTCCATTCCGGTTCCACGGGAAACGAGCAGTTGGGACAGGCCGGGCACAGTTTGGCTCCGCAATGGGGACACACAGCGTATTGCTCCGTAACGGGTCCGGCACACTGGGGGCACTGCAGATCCGGATCGTTCCCTCGTATCAGCAGGTAGATGATGAACCCGATCAGGGCGGGGGCCGCCACTGCAATCAGTGTCCACAGCGCAGCGTTCATCCCCCGGCGGTGAGCATCCCGGTAGACATATACGCCAATCAGAATAGGAACCGTCAAAAGCGCAGCCAGCATAAACAGAGCAAATATCGCCGCTCTAATAGACAGGGTCATAATTTTCCCTTCCTTCCCGTGCATAGATGATGGTGATAACGCCGCTTCCCACCATGGAAACGGCGGCGAAGCCGATACAGGCCAAGGCAGCCGCGGGAGCATTGCTCCAGCACAGCAGGCCCAGCAGAATAAATAGTGCCTGGAACAGCGCCCCGGCTACCGCCAGAATTACAGTGCGCCGCCGCTCCGCTCTCTTTTCCAGTTTCCGCCGCAGAATCCTTTCATTCAGGGCAGGCGGGTCGAATTGTTCAAAATCAAAGGTCTGTTTCACCGGCAAGCGCCTCCTTCAATAATTTTCGTGCCTTGTTCAGCCGGGATTTTGCCGTTCCCACAGGGATATTCAGGATTTTGGCGGCGGAGGCCAGGTCTTCTCCCTGGAAATAGTACAGTATCACCGCCAGCCGCAGCTTCTCAGGCAGCCTGTCCACCGCTTTATATAGAGAGGTGTAATCCTTTTCTTCCCGGGCGGGGATAGAGTCCAGCAGCCGGGCCTTCTCCTCCTCACTGGAAAAATCCAACAGAGGACTTTTGGCCAACCGCCGCAGGGTGCTTCGATACGTGTTCACGCAGATCCGGGCGAGCCAGGGTTCAAAGTCCCGCGTGGAGTCGTATTTGGAAATATGCCTGACCACCCTCAGCCAAGTCTCCTGGTACAGATCGTCTGCGTCGAAGGGGTTCGAGCACAATGAGCGGCACAGGCCGTACAGCCGCCGGCCATATTGCTGTATGTACTGGTCAATCAACCGCTTCACCCTCCCTTTGCTATGATATACTTCTGCGTGGAGCAAAAGGTTCACTGAACGCCAAAAAATCAAGAGATTGTCTGCCGGCGGGTCTTATTGTAGCAGTTCCAGAAAACCAGGACAAGAGCAAAGCCCGCCGAACCCGCAGCTCCGAACAAACAGCTATATTCCTCTTCTATACGCTGACGCAGCCCTTAAGCCACCCAAAACTGTTTTGCCGCCGTCAATATCATCTATCATCTGCGTGAAAGACATTTGCCAAATCTCCGCCCTTACGGTATAATCCCCATAACACCACTATA
>CAJUQM010000019.1 GCA_910588005.1 uncultured Oscillibacter sp. | reverse complement strand
CACCAGCCACATGACGGCGGTACTGAGCACCGCCAGCCATTTTGCAATTTGTTCCAACACCCTCAAAATTCCATTGACAAATTTCAAGAGTATGCTCCTTTCGTCAATCCTGACAGAATGCCGCGTCATCCGGTCTGTTGGATAACGCGGCATGCGTCAGCCAACAGCCATTACTGGAGGGACAGCGCCTTCTCGTAATACGCGCGGACCAAGCTGTCGGACGTAAACTTTTCAATGACAGGGGTCTCCGTAGAGGAGAACTCCTCATACATACCCTCGGTCATGTCGGTGATCTGGACGCCGGCCTCCTCCAACAGGGCGACAGTCTCCTCCTCAACCTGGGAGATATAAGCGATGTTCTCATCCAGAGTATCCAAAGCGGCCTGCTCAAAGGCAGCCTGATCCTCTGCGGACAGGGAGTTCCACGCGTCCTCGTTTATCAGGCAGATTCCGGGCCACGTAAAATGACCGGTCAGGGTCAGGTATTTTGCCACCTCATAGTGCTTTTCCATATAGACGGCGGAGATATCCATCTCCAGGGCGTCAATCACCTTATTCTGCAAAGAGGTGTAGATCTCACCATAGGAGATCACCGTAGGCGCCGCGCCCAGGGCGGAGAACAGGCCGATAAACAGATCATTTTCACCCACCCGGAACTTCTTGCCGTTGCAGTCGGAGACAGAATCCATCGGCGCGTCCACGGACAGCAGATGGCGGAAACCGGAGTTCCACGTGGCCAGCGCCTTACAGCCCAGCTGCTCACCAATGGCGTCTAAAAGATCCGCGGCCTCCTGGCTCTTGCTGAGTTCTCCATACTGCTCCCAATTGGTAATCATAAAGGGCAGCTGATAGGCATATACCAGATTGGTGAAAGAACCCATATTGCCAACCGATGGGAACGCCATCTCAATGGTCCCATCCATCACCTGCCCGCAGGTGTCCGGATCGCTGCCCAGCTGGCCGGCGTAATACACGGTGATATTGATCCGGCCGTCTGTCGCCTCCCGAACCTTATCGGCAAAGGTCATGCACGCTTTTGTCATGGGGTGGTTTTCCGCCGTGACAACAGCCAAGCTCCACTCCTGCGCCTCGCTGGCGGGATCCTGGGGACCGCTGCCGGACGGGTCCGGATTCGAGGTTTGGCTGTTTCCGCCGCAAGCGGCCATAGACAGGGCCATGACAAGCGCCAGTAAAAGAGCGGATAATTTTTTCATGATGTCTTTCCCCCTGATTATTTTTTAGTATCGGGCAATTGGCGGCTATACGTGCTCTGCGCTACCAACAAGCAGGCGGCTTTTGCGAAACGTCCCCTACCCAATCTGTTTCATCCAATTCTCCTTTCTCTACAGACTGCACGGAATTTTTTGACCAGACAAATCCGCGGAAGGTTCTGCAAATCAGAGACGTTTTTTATTGCCGCATAATATTCGTTTATTCCGCATTAAAAAATAGTCAAAGCACACTCTTTCCTCCGCTGGAACAACCGTTGGACGCCATGGCGAACACACAAAGTATCATTCCACCATCTGCCCTAAACTATATATTCACGATAGCATTTTATGTCAATATAGTCAATAATAACTTAAATATCTATATATTTTTCAGATATTTATAACAAAATATGTTGGGATTATATAGGGATAAAAGTAATTACAAAAAAGTAACCACCGCCCAATAATTGTCATATATTTACATATTTTTACTTTTTTATGGCATCCGCCGGATAGAAAAAACGCCGCGTCTGGAAAGATCCAGAGCGGCGCTTTTCTCTATATATAATAGGCGGCGCGGAGGCTATTCATCCTCCTCCAGATAGACGTTCCGGGCGTCGTCCGTATAGGGTGCCTGCTGCTCCGTAAGTCCCTTGACATAACGCAGTCCCCAACTGTGCGCACTCTGCACAACAGGCCACAGGCTGCGCCCGAATTCCGTCAGGGCGTACTCCACCCGGGGAACATCCTCTTGATACGCCGTACGTGTGATGACCCCCTCCCCCTCAAGGGCGCGCAATTGCTGCGACAGCAGCTTTGGGTTTACCTTGGGGAGCCTTCTTTTGAGTTCGCCATACCGCAGGGAACCCTCCTGTGCCAAATACCAAATAATCGCTCCCCGCAGTCTTCCGCCGATGAAGCTAAAGCAAACTTCTACCGGAGGAACCTCTCTCGGATTTTCATATTTCAAACAGAACGCCTCCCTTCACCAACGCCTTAAGGCACAAGACCAGACAACCCCAGTGAACCGCACATTTCACAATATCTATTCAAAAATGGCCGCATAGTGGGACACCGCGCAAAATCCCGGAATGCTTCATGGGATCGGACAAAAGACTTTTATGTATCATAACACAAAAGCGCCCGAATGACCACACCCAATTCGGGCAAATCCTCCGAAAGTGGTCCAGATGATTGCTGCTTGCAATTTACCGGGCAGGATTTTGGAGAAAACCCTTCTATTTTTTACATTTTTTAGTATGTCAATGCCTGGGTTTTAAGGACGGCAGCTCCCACGTACACCCCCCTAGAAGCCGCCGCCGCTTCAGCAGGCTCCTGGTATAGGGCCAAAATCTGTACGGCAAAAAGAAATATCATTCGTTATTGTCAAAATGTATTGACAGATGGGCAATGCATTGAGTATGATATGGTATAAGAAAAAGATTGGGCTTGCATACGGTGAATCCACTGCTCAAAAAGGAATTTTCTAGAAACGATTGCAAATTTGAAAATACTGTTCTATAATCAATTACAGGGGAAAAGAGTACCGGTAAAGCGAGTATATCCAACCTCCGCCGCCAGATCTCCAGGGATTTTGGCTCGCGGCGGCCGGCTTACCCGTCAGGAAATCATGCCGCGCTCAGTACACTCGCATCCGGGAGAGCATTTTGATGTCTGTTAGAATGGAGGGCTTTGTGGCCGGGCAGCCACGAGGCGGATTGGAGCGAGTATGAAACAGGAGCAGAGGCGGCGCGGCGTACAGGTGCAGTCTGTTGCCAGGGCGGCGGAGATCATCCGGTGCTTTTTGAAGGAGCCGGAATTGGGCATTTCCGATATCGCCGCGGAGATGGATTTGAATAAGAGTACGGTATTCGGGCTGGTAAACACCCTCACCAGCTACGGCTACCTGGAGCAGGTGGAGAGCAACAAAAAATACCGGCTTGGAATTACGCTGTTTGAGCTGGGAAATTTGGTTCTCTCCCGCATCGACGTACGGAGCGAGGCGAAGGAGATCTGTTCGCCCCTGGCTGCAAAATATCCCGCGACAGTACATATCGCCACCCACAGCGAGGGTGAAGTTATCTATATTGAAAAGATGGACCGGGGCAGTACGCTGATCAGCGCATCCAATGTGGGACGGCGGGCGCCGATGCACTGTACCGGCGTCGGCAAGGCAATGCTGGCCTATCTGCCGGAGGAGTATCTGGCGCAGCGCATTTTTAACCGCCATCTCCAGCGGATGACGGAGCACACCATCACCCGTAAGAGCGATCTGCGCAAGGAGCTGGAAAATATCCGTCAAACCGGGATCGCCGTTGACCGGGAGGAGATTGAACTGGGCCTGACGTGCATCGCCGCTCCAATTTTAAATCACAATGGCGTGGCGGAATACGCCATCAGCCTGTCCTTTCCATATGGAAAAATCGGCGAGGTGGACCAGGAGGAGGTAAAGCGCGACCTGCTGGTCTGCACCCAAACGCTCTCAACCCGGCTGGGATACCGCAAGTAGCTCATGTTTGACAGGCAGGTACTTCTGTACCTGCTGGTTCAATACCATTTTATGAGAACGTTGTTTGAAAATACAGAACAATTGGAAGGGGTGGAAACTGATGGAAGACATCCGGAACATCATCTTCAAAAATATTCAATGCCGGTCCTACCGGGCAGTCCTGGTGGCGGAACGGGATGGACTCCTGTCCGGAGTGGAGGACGCGGCCAAAACAGCGGCCGCACTGGGCGTCCAGTGGCGATGCGGACTGGATGAAGGCGGCAGGCTGCACAGAGGAGTCCCCTTCGCAGAGCTGATCGCCGCTCCAACGCAGATGGCTATGGCGGAAGAACAGGTGATCGGAACTCTGGCAAAGTCCTCTGGAATTGCCACCGCCGCGGAAACGGCGGTACAGGCGGCAGGCGGCTGTGTCCGGATCATCTCCGGCTCCTGGAAAAAGATGCCTCCGCAGCTAAAGGGGGCGGTCCGCCGGGCAATTGCCACCGGAGGCGCCAGCTTCCGGATCTGCGAACCCCCTATGGTGTACATCGATAAAAACTTTATCCGGATGTTGGGTTCCATTCCGGCTGCGCTGGAGGCGGCCGCCGCAATGCAGGGGGCCGCAAGGATCATTCAAATCAAAGGGGAATCCCACCCTGTGGAGGAGGAGACCCGGCAGGCGCTGTCCGGCGGCGCGGATATCCTGATGGTGGACACCGGCCGGATAGAGGACCTGGAGTCCTGTCTGGCGGAGCTGAACCGGCTGCGTGCCAGAGAGCAGGTACAGGTGGCCTTTGCCGGCGGCGTAAAAATCGCGGACATCCCGGATCTGGCGGCACGCGGCATGGATCTGCTGTGTATTGGAAAAGAGATTGTAGACGCGGGTCTGCTGGATATGAAGCTGGATGTGGTGGAGGAATACCGGGAATGAGTGAATTAAACTTACTGGAAAAAACAGAGCTTTGGGTAAACGAGATCATTCTGGAGCAGGTCAACCTCACCGAGATGGCGTCTGCAGTAGCCCGGGTTTTGGGGCTGCCGGAGGACAAAGTGATGGTGGTGGATGTGCGGCCCACCCACGTCACTTTTGACCTGGTGGAAAAAGAGATCCTGCAGGAAAACATCTTGGGAAAGGAAGAGGCGCTTCTCACAGCGCTGGAGTCCATTCCCGGCGTACATTTGACGCCGGACTCCCACATCCACTCCAACGGCATCTTAGGCTTGATCTGCGCACAGGGCGATCACCCGGAAGAGGTCCTGCGCCGGGTAGACGCCATGCGCAGTGAGATCGTGGAAAAAGTTTCCCGCCGGGCTATCGTATTCCCCACCGGTTTCGAGCTGGAACAGGGACTGATCGAGGACACCAATACCCCCTATCTAACGGCGCTGTTGGAACAGCACGGCTACAGCGTCACAACCGGTCCAGTTATACCGGACGATGAACCGGTTATGACCGAGGTTCTGTCCGACGCGCTGTCCAGGGGATTTGGATTGATTCTTACCTCCGGCGGCGTGGGGGCGGAGGATAAGGACCACTCTGTGGAGAGTGTGCTGAACCTGGCCCCAGACGCCGCCGCCCCCTACGTCGTCCGGTATGAAAAGGGCCATGGCCGCCATGTGAAGGACGGCGTTCGCGTCGGTGTCGGCCGGGTGGGACTGTCCACGCTGGTCACTCTGCCCGGACCGCACGACGAGGTGGAGATGACGGCGCCGGTCCTGATCCAAATGCTCCATGACGGACGGTCCTGCGAAGAAATTGCGGACAATCTTGCCGGGATTTTAGCGCGGAAATGGCGCGGCCAGACTTGGCATCACGAACACCACAGTCAATCCTGATGGGCAATATATCAATTATTTTTGAAAGGAAGCGTATGACAATGGACATCCAAAAAGCGGCGGACGCGCTGTATGAAGCGGAGAGAGGCGCCTATCAGATCCCTATGGTCAGCCAGGAAAACCCCGGTATGACGGTGGCGGACGCCTACGCCGTCCAGCTGAAAAACATCCAGCGCCGCCTGGACAGCGGCGAGAAGCTGGTAGGCATGAAGATCGGTCTGACCAGCAAAGGAATGCAGCAGCTTTTAGGCGTCGATGTGCCGGACTACGGTCACTTGACCGACAAAATGCTGCTGCTGGAGGGGCAGCCCTGTCCCACCGGCCAGCTGATCCAACCCAAGGTGGAGGGCGAATTGGCCTTCTGCCTGAGAAAGACCCTGCGGGGTCCCGGCCTGACCATAGCGGACGTCTATGACGCCACTGACTACGTCGTGCCGGCTCTGGAGATCGTAGACTCCCGCATCCAGGATTGGAAGATCAAGCTGGTGGACACCATCGCCGACAACGGCTCCTCCGCCCGGCTGGTAGTGGGAAGCCGCATGACCCCCATCCACCAGGTGGATATGCGCCTGACCGGCATGACTCTTGAGAAAAACGGCGAATTGTTAAACAGCGGCACCACGGCGGAGGTGTGGGGCAATCCCGCCGCGGCGGTGGCATGGCTGGGAAACGCGCTGTCCGCCTACGATATCGAACTAAAGGCCGGCAGCATTGTACTGGCCGGCGCCCTAACCGCGGCGCTGCCCGCCGCAGCGGGCGACTGCTTTACCGCCAGCTTCTGCGGTTTAGGCAGCGTCAGCATAAAGTTTGTATAATCCGGACGGGAGACCGCCGGCAACATTAAAATTGATTGAGGAGGAACGACCGTGAAGCGAGTTACCTTAAAAGCAGTCGTGGATCAGGATCTGTGCATCGGCTGCAAAGTCTGTGAGAAGGTGTGCCCTGTGTACGCCATCTCCGTAACCGGCCGGAAGGCCCACTCTGACTCGGACAAGTGCATGGCCTGTGCCAACTGCGCGGACCGCTGTCCCCGTTACGCCATCAAAATGGTGGAACGGGAGGAGCCTTTTGAAGTGGGCGTAGATGTATCCAAATTCGACTATGAGAAGATCCGCACCCTCTGTGAAAAGGCGCACCTAAACCCCGAGCAGGTGGTCTGCTACTGTGTGGGAACCCGTGCCGAGGAGATCGCCGCCGCCCTGCTGGCCGGGGCAACGACCCCCGAGGAGGTCTCCGCCATGACCGGCGCCCGCACCGGCTGCACCATCGAGTGCATCCAGCCCGTGCTGCGGCTGATCCAGGCCGCCGGAAACGAACTCCACCCAAATCCCGACGGCTGGCAGTGGTACGGCGTCACCGTGACCGCCTGGGACATCCCGGAAGAGGTCAAGGAAAAGTACAACTCCCGCGGCTTCTACTTTGATGAGGACCGCGAGCTGCTGGACAAGATTGTAAAAGTCCGCACGGACGAAGAAGCGTAAGGAGGCTGCCGAACATGAGTAATAAACTGATGCACCCGCCCATCATGCCGATTGCCCCAAAGCCCTCCCAGTATGGCATCGACCCCTCCCTGGTGAAAAAGAGAGTGGCGGAAATGCCCGGCATGTGCTCTTTGAAGCTCTCCGAGCTGTTCCCGGAGCTGCCCGACGTAATCTATCCCGGCGGCCCCAACGCCCTGGACGAGCTGTATGAAGTGGCGAAAGCCGAGCTGCGCAAGGTGGACATGAGCATGATCCAGCCGGACCAGTCTGTAAACGTCCTGGCCTCTCACCACGGGTTTACCCTGCTGGGCGGCCATCCCTACGCCATCTTGCTGAAGGCCATCCGCGATGTGGTCATTGAAAAAACCGGCTGCAAAAACATCCGCCTGCGGGCCGGCGTCGGCATGCGCTTCCGCGAGACGGAGGAGTATATGAAGCGCTATGGGCTGGATACCTATTACGAGGGGAAAGTCAAAGGCGTAGCCCCTGTGGACGAGGGAATCCCCATCGAAACCGAAGTGGGCACACTGTACGGAATCAAGGCCGTGTATGACGCGGACTGGATCATCCACGCCCATCACACCGACGTACGCGAGGTCCACTTCCACCGCCAGATTGACAAGGCGGTCAAACCCTTCTCCATGTCCTACGCGCGGATTGAATCCCGGTCTACCTATCACCAGAACCTGGGACCCAGGGCCGCCAACTTTACAGCCCGCGCCATCTTTGAATCTGACTTTGTCCAGAGCAAATTTGCCTTTGGCGCGTTTTTAAACGTAGGTCCCCACGGTGTCATCGGCGTAGACGCGGACAACGACCTGTACGCCATCAACGACCGGGCAACTTTCATCGGCTGCCAGCTATACGGCAAGGTCATGACCCTGTTCGGCGAGATTGACGAGTGCATCGCGGTCTTGGACTTCCCCTGCCCGGTTCCCTATGTTTTCTCTGCCGGCGTCATCTATGCCAATTTCACCGGCGCTAACACCGACCTCTACGACATGGAGGCCACTCCCCTTCCCGGCTATACCTGGTATACCGAGGCGTTTTATACAAAGAAGGGAAAACCTCTGCTGAAAGAGATTCCGTTGCTCAATCCGGCCATTAAAATGTGCGTCCACAACTACTCCTGGACCGGCTATCCCTCCGCCTTCTTCTCAGAGCACATCCCCACTGTTGTGGTGGGCGCGGAACAGGCAAAGCTGTTTGATACGGAACCCATGAACATCAAGTACATGGATCACGCTGTAATCGCCAAGACTACAGAAGGCGCGATGAAGTTTGCCTACAGCACCACGGGAACGGATAAAGTCATCATCTTCGACGGCGCCATGGGCGGCCTGAACTGCTCGGAGTCCCTGGCAGAACTGCTGATCGAAAAAGCGCCCGCCGTCAGTGAGCGCGTAGAGAAGGAACTGATGCCCAAGTGGTTCCGCCAGCGCGGTGTGGACATGTCCGTGTTGGACAAGCTAAACCAGAAACATTGATTTTCTCCGCAGGAGAGCGCCCTTCCCCGCTCTCCTGCGGCGGCATATTTTGAAAGACGGCAGCCAAAGCGGATCGGGCGGACACGTTCTGCCCGGTAATAAGAGGTGTTTTTATGAAAGAGCTGGTTCCCGGGCGGATCGCCGCTCTGCAGGAAAATCTGCGGGACATGGACCTGGACGCAGCCATGATCTATGACCGGGAGAATCTCATCTATTTTACAGGGATTGACGATCTGGAGGGCGGCGCTCTGGCGGTTCCGGCCAGAGGCGAGCCGGAACTGTTCTGCCTGTGGATGGAGGCCGGCTATATACGGCAGGCCAGCGGCATTCTAAATGTGACGCCTTATCAATTTCCCAAAGACAGCCAGAGTACAATGATGGGCGCATGGCTGAAAACCCGGAATTGGAGATCCCCCAGACTTGGATTTACCCGCTATTTTATCAGCCTAAAGGATTACCAATGCCTGCTGGCTGCCGCCCCGGATATGCAGGTGTGCGACATCGCGGCAGTCTGCTACGAGCTTCGCAGCGTAAAGGCGCCGGAGGAGATCCGGCGAATGCGGCAGGCAGGAAAAGCCCTGGCCGCCGGTATGCGAGCCGCGGCCAGGGCCGTCAGACCGGGGATTCTGGAGACAGAGGTCCTGGCAGAGGCGGAGTACGCCATGGCAAAAGCCGGGTCTATGGGGTCCTCTTTCCGTATGCAGGTCTTGACCCACAGCCGCCAGCTGGCTCTCCATCCCTATGCCAGCCGCACTCCGATTGAGGACAATGGACCGGTGGTCATCCATTTGGGCGCATCCTGCGAGGGCTACACGGCAAAGATGTGCCGCACGGTGTTCCTGGGCAATCCCAAACCGGAGAGCCTGCGGATCTACGAGGCGCTCAAGGGCGCACAGCAGGCAGCGGTAAAAGCACTGCGCCCCGGCGTGACATGCGGCGAGGTCTATGCCAAAGCCGCCGCGTATATCGCAGGCCAGGGATATGAAAAGAGCTGGGTCATGGAGCATATCGGCTATGGCGTGGGCATCCGCCAGTCGGAGTTCTATCCCATCATCTCCAAGGACAGCCCGACTATACTGCGCGAAAACATGGTGGTAGATCTGCTGCTCCCCACAATTTTCATCCCCGGCGCAGGCGGCCCCAGGATCACGGATACCATTTTAATAGGGAAACGCGGCGTAGAATTTTTAACGGAGTTTCCCGCGGACCCCATGCCGGGAAAAGCAGCTCTCTGCAATTTAAGCACCCAAGAAACCACAGTATACAAGGAGGAATACCTATGAAACCAATCCTGCGCGACTGGCTGGCCGAACTGGACCGTCAGGACCTGCTGCGGCATATCCACAGGCAGGTCAGCCCTATCAACGAGCTGGCGGCTGTGGGCAAAAAGCTGGAACCCGCCTACGGCGCCATATTTGAACAGGTAGAGGGCAGCGATATCCCCGTCGTCACCGGTCTTGTGACGTCTAGAGACTCTATCGCCCACTCCATGGGTATGACCTATCCGGAGCTGATGGACCGGTTCACCTATGCGCTGAACAATCTGACGCCATGCAGGATTGTAGAGGGAAAGGGTCTGGCCATCAAGGAAAACATCCTAGTTGGGGACCAGGTGGATCTGGGCCTGCTCCCCGCCTGCGTGCACCACGAAAAAGACGGCGGCCGCTATCTGACAGCCGCGCTGTGCATCACAAAAGACCCTGCCACCGGCATCCGGAATGTGGCGATTCACCGCCATGAGGTGCGGGACCGCAATCACTTGGGCGCATTGCTGCTGCCCAGGCACACCAATCAGCTCTTTGTTCAGGCCGAGGCCGCCGGCCGGCCCCTGGAGATCGCGCTGGCAATTGGCGTCCACCCCTCACTCCTGCTGGCCTCTCAGGCAACGACTCAGTTGGGCGTAGATGAATTTGAGATCGGCGGTACGCTGCTGGGGGAGCCGGTGGAGCTGGCGAAATGCGAAACCGTGGACATCGAAGTTCCCGTAGAGAGCGAAATTATTCTGGAGGGAAAAATCCTGCCCAATATCCGGGAGGATGAGGGTCCCTTTGGAGAATATCCCCGCACATACGGTCCAAAAGCGCCCCGCCATGTCATCGAGATCACGGCCGTCACCTACCGCAGCCGGCCGGTTTACCACACCATCATTCCCGCCACTATGGAGCACCTGCTCCTGGGCGCCATCTCCAGAGAGGCCACGATGATGCAGCTTCTCCGTCAGGCCACTCCCAATGTGAAAAACGTGCATATTACGCCTGCCAGCGGCTGCCGGTACCATGCAGTGATCCAGCTGGATCAAAAACACGAGGGCGAGGCAAAAAACGCCATGTTCGCCGCCTTTGCCAGCAGCACGGAGATCAAGCATGTGGTCGCCGTCGATCCGGATATTGATATCTATGACCCACAGGACGTAGAGTGGGCCATTGCCAACCGTGTACAGGCCGCAAAGGATGTGTTCATCATATCCAACGCCATGGGCAACAAGCTGGACCCCTCCTCCCGGAACGGCGCCAGCGACAAGATGGGGATCGACGCCACAATCCCCATGACGGAGGACCGTGAGCGGTTCCAGAAGATCCGGATCACCGGCTTTGACGCCATCGATTTAAAGGACTATCTTGACTAGGCCTTAGTGAACAGTCAAACCCTCCGGCTTAGCCGGGGGACGCCTTTGGTACTACCAATGGCAGACGGCGCACGCCTATTTGGCGTGCGCCGTTCTTTTCTCACAGTGTATCCTCCCTGGGACCGGGGAGGTATTCCTCCCCCACTGCCGCCGCTTCCAGCCCGCCGGCGGAGAGTTCTGTGAACCGAGATGCGAAAACCTCTCCGCAGCCGGCCGGAAAAGCCGCCCGCAGCAATACATCCACGCCATAAGACGCCTCCCGCACCGTGCCGCCGCAGGCGGAGATCTCCAGCTTAATCCGCTCCAGCAGCGAATAGGGGCACGGAATCTCCCACAGCGTCCACAGACTCACCCGGCATATACCCGACGCGTCCAAGGCGTCTTTGGCTCCCCGGGCATATGCCCGGGTCAGCCCTCCGGCGCCCAGCAGAATACCGCCGAAATACCGGGTCACTACACAGCAGACGTTGGTCACCTCCTGCCGCTGAAACACATTCAGCATAGGCTGGCCGGCAGTTCCCTGGGGTTCCCCGTCATCAGAGTAACGCACCGCGCCCTCCTTGAGCAGATAGCACCAGCAGTGGTGACGGGCGTCATAGTATTTCTTCCGGACCGCCTCCAGATGGGCACGCGCCTCCGCCTCTGTCTCCACGCGCCAGATCTGGCTGATAAAGCGGGACCGCTTTTCCACAAATTCGCTCTCCGCATCCATAAAAGGAACCCGGTACCCGGTCATTGCCACACCTCTTCTCTCCGCAGCGGCCCTTATCATTCTGGTTCCTGCTCTGCGACAAAAGACGCTATCCTCCCCAGCGTCCTTGGTCCGCAAACCGCCGTCACCTCAATGGTCTCACCGTATATGACATTTTCTACCTTGGCCTCCCGGTACAGGGTGTCCACCACTCCCCCTTTATCATAGGGAATATGGAGCAGCACCCGCCGGACGCCTTTATCCAGCCTCCGGCCAATCAGTTCCAGCAGCCTGTCCATCCCCTCGCCGGTCTTCGCTGAGACAGCGCAGATATCCTCACCATGGGGCATGATCTCTCCCGCCGGCAGCCGGTCATACTTGTTGAACACATCAATTCTGGGCAGTTCACTGGCTCCCAGTTCCGCAATAAGGTTTTCCACCACATGGACCTGGAGCTGCCACTCCGGGTTGGACACGTCGATGACATGCAGCAGCAGATCGGCATACTCCAGCTCCTCCAGCGTAGCCTTGAAGGCCTCCACCAGCTGATGGGGAAGTTTGCGAATAAACCCCACCGTGTCGGAGAGCACCACATTCAACATGTCGTTTACCTCCAACAGGCGGCTGGTGGTATCCAAGGTGTCAAACAGCCGGTTATTCGCCGGGATCTCCGCTCCGGTAAGGCGGTTTAACAAGGTAGATTTGCCTGCATTGGTATAGCCCACAATGGCAACCACCGGAATCTCATTTTTTCTTCGGTGCTGGCGCTGAGTTCCCCGCACCCGTCGCACGTCCTCCAAGTCCTCCCGAAGCTTGTCGATTTTCCGCCGGATATGGCGGCGGTCCGTCTCCAATTGGGTTTCACCGGGTCCCTTGGAGCCGATGGGACCCTTGCCGCTGGTGCCTGCCTGGCGCTCCAAATGGGTCCACATACCCGTAAGTCTCGGCAGCAGATATTGGTACTGGGCCAGCTCCACCTGAAGCCGGCCCTCACGGGTCTGCGCCCGCTGGGCAAAAATATCCAAAATCAACCCGCAGCGGTCCAAAACCTGCACGCCCAAAAGATCCGTCAGCACCCGCTGCTGGGATGGGGACAGATCGTTGTCAAAGATGACCATGGTGGCTCCCACATTCTCGCAGTAGAGCTGCACCTCCGCCACCTTGCCCTCACCGATGAAGGTCCGGGGGTCCGGCGCGGGGCGGTTTTGCAAAACGATGCCCACGGTCTCGCCCCCGGCGGTCTCCACCAGGGCGGAGAGTTCCTCCATAGTGTCCTCGCTGGCGTTCTCCTCTTTTTTCAATACCGGTGAGTTCAGCCCCACCAGCACGACTTTGTCTCGAATCTCTTGTGTCTGCCGCATAAATCTCCTCTAAAGTAAAAAGTTGACGGTGGAAATACTACAGTCCTCACAGTAAAAGGGATTAAAATTCACCTGCTCCCGGCAAATCCCACCGCTCTGCTACTCACTCCCTGCAATATGCCTCCACAATCTCTCCGGTGTAAATCCTGTGCCATCCGCCTTTTTTGCCATAATGAGCGAGAATCCGCTCTCCTCCTGCAGCGGTGCACTCCGCCGTCATATCCTGGACGTACAGCTTCCTGCATACCAGTACCGCCTCAGCCTCCTCAAAGAAGGGGGCCTCTCCGGCGCCGTATCGGACTGTCAGTCCACACTCTCCGATCTTATCCAGGTCACGGCCGCTTTTGGTGCCGCAGAGGCTCATAACTGCCTTTTGTTCCGGCCCCAGGACAGACACCGTGAAGTAGTCCCGCTCCTCCATAAACTGATAGGTATACCGCTCCGGACGCACGTAGACGGTGCATACCGGCAAACTCCAAAGTCTGCCTGCCTGGCACCAGCCAATGGTCATTGTATTGCAGCTTTTCCGGTCCCCGGCGGTCAGCAGGGCATTCTCCACGCCAAAGGCCCGAATCAGCTTTGGGAACAGTTCCTCCGGTTCCACAGGATGCAGTTTCACAACTACCAGCTCCTCTCAAAATAAACATGTATCCAGTATATGCACTGCGGGTAAAAAAGTAAACATTAAAAACCGCCGCTTCAAGCAATCCTGCTGACCGGCCGGGAGATTTGCCGCCGGGGGACACTCACACTCCGAGAGAATCAAATTTTTTGATAAGATAAATAAAAGGGCCTGCCGCAGCAGACCCTTTTGCGCTCTTCTCACTTGTCCAGGCCAAAACGCTTGTTGAACTTGGCCACGCGTCCGCCGGTATCCACCAGCTTCTGCTTGCCTGTGAAGAAGGGGTGACACTTAGAGCAGACTTCCACCTTGATATCCTTCTTGGTAGAACCTGTCTCAATCACATTACCGCAGGCGCAAGTAATCGTAGTCTGCTGATAATTGGGATGGATTCCTTCCTTCATTGCTCTCGTTCACCTCTTTCGCTTTCAGATTACCTCCGAAAAGCTTTCACCTCACAAAGGCGATCATTAGTGTATCACATTGTTTTACAAAATGCAAGTATTTTTCCGTCTAAAATCAAAGTTTTTTTGGAACAAATCGCTTGCTGTCCCCCGTCAGGCCTGGATCAGGTGAATCGCGGCACAATATTCCTGCAAAACCGATATCAAGCAGTCCGTTTTCATCCACACCGTGGCCGTGTTGTCGTTGGGATGAACGCCGATCAATCCGGGCGGGGCCAAAAAGTCATCGTCCAGAAAAAAATGTATCCTGCGCTCTGTGTCATTTAAAAGGCCAAAGGGCGTCACAGCACCGGGAGCCAGTCCCATCATCTCCATTAAGTCCCTCTCCGAGGCAAAAGACAGAGGCCGTGTCCCGTGGTTCCGCCGGAATTCCCTCAGATCCACCCGCTTGCCCCCCCTTGACAGTAATCAGGTAATACTCCCGCTTCTTGTCGTCGCGGACAAAGAGGTTTTTGCCTCGGACTCCGGATAGGGCAGCGCCACTTGGGAAAGCTCCTCCATGTTGTATGCCGCCCGATGCTCCGTGATTTCAAACCAGATGTTCCGCTCTCTCAGATAATCGCAGATCTCCGCCCGATTCAAGCCGGTTCCTCCCGATTTTAAGCTGTAGTCCGCTTTTACCCTATAGGACTGCAGCAGGCAAACCCCTCCGGCAAAACTCCTCGACGGACTTCAAAATCTGTGGTATAGTGGTACCATAAAAATACTGTACGGAAAAGGAGCGATGATCATGTGGGCAGACAAGAGCGTATTCTATCAGATCTATCCTCTGGGCTTCTGCGGAACCCCCAGGGAGAATGACGGCGTCCCCGCCAGCCGCATCGGCAAAATCGGAGACTGGGCGGAGCACATCTGCCGCCTCGGGGCGGATGCGGTCTACCTCTCCCCCGTCTTTGAAAGCGACCGCCACGGCTATGACACCCGGGACTACCGGAAAATCGACTGCCGCCTTGGAACCAACGAGGATTTCGCCAGAGTCTGCGAGGCCCTCCACAGCCATGGGATCAAGGTGGTGCTGGACGGGGTATTCAACCATGTGGGAAGAGGCTTCTGGGCCTTTCGAGACGTACAGGAGAGGAAGTGGGATTCCCCCTATAAGGACTGGTTTCATATCAATTTTGACGGAAACTCCAACTACAACGACGGCTTTTGGTACGAGGGCTGGGAAGGCCACTATGAACTGGTAAAACTGAACCTGCGCAACAGCGCCGTCGCAGATCATCTGCTGGAGTCCATCCGGCTTTGGGTGGAGTGGTTCCACATCGACGGACTGCGGCTGGACGTGGCCTATTGTCTGGACCGGGAGTTTCTGCACCGCCTGCGGCAGTTCTGCGACGGGCTGAAACCGGAGTTCTTCCTGGTGGGGGAGACCCTCCACGGAGACTACAACCAGTGGGTAAACGATGCGATGCTCCACTCCTGCACCAACTATGAGTGCTACAAGGGGCTTTATTCCAGCCTGAACTCCATGAATCTCTTCGAAATTGTCCACAGTCTCAAGCGCCAGTTCGGCCCGGAGCCATGGACACTGTACAAGGGACGGCACCTGCTGTGCTTCGCAGACAATCACGACGTCACCCGGGCGGCCAGCATCCTGCAAAATCCCGGCCACCTGCCCTTGATCTATGGCCTGCTGTTTGGAATGCCCGGCATCCCCTGCGTCTATTACGGCAGCGAGTGGGGCGCGCCGGGGAACAAAGCCCAGGGAGACGACGCCCTGCGTCCCTGTTTTGACGCGCCGGAGTGGACTGGCCTGACGGACCAAATCGCAGCCATGGCCCACGCCCACCGGGAGAGCGAAGCTCTGTGTTTTGGAGACTTTCGTGAGCTGGTGCTCACCAACCGTCAGACGGTGTTCCAGCGCCAGAGCGAACACGAACGGGTACTGGTGGCGGTAAATGCCGACAGTCAGCCCTATACCGCCCACTTCGACGCCGGATGCGGTCAGGCAGTGGACCTCATCACCGGAAACCTCCATGATTTCGGCGGCGGCAGCGAGCTTCCGCCCTACAGTGTGGCCTATTGGAAATGCGAACGGTAAATAGCAGCCCCGGCGGATTTCTATCCGCCGGGACTTTTTAGCCTTACAGGCGCAGCGCCTTTTTTAGGTCTGCCAAATACCGCCGCTGCTGTCTTCCCAAATACATCCCCATCAAAGGGCGCATCCACGCCTTTTTCGGCATCACCTCTTCGGTAAATGTCACCCGGCAGTCGCCGCCGGCAGAGACAAAATCCCCCGTCCAGCGTCCTTTGATATTCTCGTTCTCCAGATCAAAGGCCCAATGACTGGGCGGCTCCAGCCGCGTGACGGTGAAAACAGTGGCAAAACCACCTCTTGCGTACTCCACGAAGGAGAATTCTCCGGTAACCTCCACCCGCTCCACATCGCCGCGCCACTCCTGGCGGGAGAGATCCGTCACTGTCCTCCAGACCCGCTCCACCGGGCAGGGCAATTCCGCCGTGATCTCCGCTCTTATCATGGTCACACCTCCACAGTTTTTCCCTGGTACAGGAAATACAGTGCCCTCCGGACAACCGGTTTTTCCAGTACCCGCTCCAGCGCCCGGCTATAGGTCTCCATCTGGGTCCGGTAGTACTCCGCCCGGCGGCGGATGTCCTCCTCCGTGTGGACGTGGTCCGTCTTAAAGTCCACTACCGTCAGTGCTCCGTCCCGCTCAAAGCAGCAATCCACCACACCTTGCAGTAAAATCGCGTCCCCGCCTGTGGCTCGAGAATCGTAATCTCCGGCCTCCATCAGCAGGGTAAAAGGATACTCCCGCAGAACATGCTCACCCTGCCGGATCTCCTCCGCCAGGGGCGAGGCCAGAAACCGCTCCAGCGCCGGTATATCCACCGCTGCCGCCTGCTCCGCCGTCAGCAATGCCTTTTTGCCCATGGTCTCCACCTGTGCCGCCGCATCCGTATTTCCAAAATCCAGGTATTGAAGCACCAGATGCGTCGCGGTTCCCTGTTCCGCCGGCGTCAGGCCATGGCTCTCCCGCCGGAACTTAGGCCGGGTCAGCGGCCGGAGATAGGGCGTATGAACCGCGTTTTCCGCAATCTCCTCATCCAGTGCCCGACCCTTGAGCTGTGTAGCCGTCACTTTGGCGGGAAGCAGGGTCTCCCGCTCATACGGATAAGCAAACGCCAACAGCCCTGGGTCAAAGTCTCCCTCCGCCGCCGTCTCTTCCCCTGCCAGAGAGCTGACGGAGAACCGCCCGCAGAACTCCTCGCTGTCGTGGAGATACACCTGCCAGGAAGAGGTATTTCCGGCGTAGGAAAACGCCTCCTCCGCGCCGGCAAAGGCCCGAAGGGGCGCGGCCTCCGGACGGCACAGCAGCGGCAGCAAGATCCACTCGCCATAGGTTCTGCCCGCTGCCACCGTCTCCGGCATCACCGGGCAGGAGGCTGCAGCAGCCAGCTTCTGAAGCCGTCCTTCCGCGTGGTACAGGGCATTCACCAAAATCAGCTTCTCCTTGGGCCGGGTCATGGCCACATACAGGATCCGCAGCTCTTCCGCTAAATTCTCCCGCCGCAGCTTTTCCTCCACCGCAAGGCGGGCCAGGGTAGGGTACTTGATCTTCCGCTCCAGATCCACCCGCCGGGGACCCAGCCCCAGCTCCGGATGAACCAACACCGGCGTATCAAAGTCCTGCCGGGAAAATACGTGGTCCAGATCCGCCAGGATGACGACGGGAAACTCCAGCCCCTTGGATTTATGGATGCTCATAATCCGTACGCCGTTGACCGCGGCGGCAGACGCGGTAGCAGGGGCCTCACCCGCATCCAGCAGCCTCCGCAGCTGGGTGACAAAGGCAAAGAGTCCCCGGTAGCCGCCGCTCTCAAATTTTTCCGCCTGACGGCTCAGCGCAATTAAATTCTCCCGCCGTTCCGCCCCCCGGTCCATAGCGCCGAATACGCCCAGCACATTCAGCGTGTTATAGATATGCCACACCAGACGGTGGACATCCATGTCCCGGGCCGCCAGCCGCAGCCGGGCCAACGTCTCCAAAAAGTCCCCGCAATCCCCGCCTCCATCCGCCGCTACGGCGTCGTAAAAATCTCCCTCTGGAGTTTTTCCCCGAATTTCCGCCAGCCGGTCCGGTGTAAAGCCGAAAAGGGGTGAGCGCAAAACGGCGATCAGCGGCACGTCCTGCCGGGGATTGTCCGTCACCTCCAGCAAAGCCAGCATCACGGAGATCTCCATGGTTTCAAAAAAGCCGCCGCTCTCTTCAAAGGAACAGGGGATCTCCCGCTCCGCCAGCGCCTGGGCAAAGGCCAGCCTCCTGCTGCCGGGAGACCGCATCAAAATGACGATGTCCTCCGGACGGCAGGGACGAAACGTCCCATCTTCTCCGGTAATGGGGTATTCCTCATCCAACAGCCGCCGGATGCGATCCGCCGCAAAGCGCGCCTCCGCCGTCAGTTTTTTCACCGGGCGGTTGTTTTCTTCCGACTTTTGGTGAGCGGAAATCAGGTGAAACTCCGTCTCACAGCCGCTCCGCTCCGGGTAGTACTCCGCGCCGAAATGAAGCGCCTCATCCTCACCGTACTCCATCTCCCCCATCTCTACGGAGAGAATATTTTCAAAAAGGAAATTGGCGGTGTCCAGAATCTCCCGCCGGGAGCGAAAATTCTTGGACAGCAAAATCTTCCGCTCCGTGCCCTCCTTCGCCGTCTCCCAAGACTGAAACCGGTTATACTTCTCCAAAAAGATCGTGGGGTCCGCCAGGCGAAAGCGGTAGATGCTCTGCTTGACGTCTCCTACGGTAAAGACATTCCGTCCCTCTTTGGAAACAGCCTGAAAAATGGCGTTTTGCACCTCATTGGTATCCTGATACTCGTCTACCAGAACCTCACGGTACCGCGCAGCCACCTGTTCTCCCAACTCCGTAGGGCTGCCGTTCTCCCCAACCAGCATCTGCAGCGCCAGGTGCTCCTGGTCAGAGAAGTCCGCCGCATTGACCCGCAGCTTCTCGATCCGGTAGGCCTGTCCAAAATCCCCTGTCAGCTCCAGCAGGGCCTCCATGGCCGGAGCCACAGCCCGCAGATCCTCCATGGCCTCCTCCCCACTCACGTCCAGCAGACTCAAAATCTTTTTTGTCTCCGCCTTGCAGCTGTCCCAAACCTGCTTCAAAGCAGTTACATCCGGGTCGTCCTTACGGCCTTTGGGTGTACTCAGACGGGGAAACTCAACCTTGAACGCCGCCTGACGGGCCGCTTCCCAGGTTTTTGCCTTCTCCAGCGCCTGAAAGCCCCAGGCGGCAGTCAAAAATTTCTCGCCGTACCCTGCGGACAAAGCGGAATCCCCCTCCGTCCGCACCGCCGCCCTCCGCAGAAGTTCTCCCCAGTGGCGCGCTTTTCTCCCCACAGAGACCAGCAGCTCTTTGGCGTAGGGGGTACCGTCAAATCCGCCGCCTAAATGTGCCCAGCCGTCCCGGCTCTCCGCAAGCCACCGGTCCGGATCGGCGTGGCTTTGCAGCTTGCCGTACACCTCCAGCACCAGCTCTGCAAGGCGGGAGTCATCCCGGCCTGCACCAAGAGTATCCGCCAAAAGTTCCCGGCCCGTATCTAACCGGTTATAAAACTCCTCCAGCACCCTGGCCAATACCCGCCGGCGAACCAGGCCCGCCTCTCCCTCGTCCAGCACCCGGAAATCCGGCGTCAAAGCGTAACGGTCCCCTTCCCGGGCAAGAAGATGGGTGTTCTCCCGCAGCAGCGCCGTGCAAAAGGAGTCCACGGTTTTAATATCTGCCTGGTACACCCGCAAAATCTGCCGCTTTAGATGGTGATCCGAGGGATTGTCAGCCAGCCGTTTATTCAGCTCTGAGGCAATCTTGCTCCGCAGCTCCGCAGCCGCCGCCTTGGTATACGTGATGATGAGGAAATCATCCACATTGCAGCGCTCCTCCGTCACATAGCGAAACAGCCGCTCCACCAGCACTTTGGTCTTGCCGGAGCCAGCGGCAGCAGATACCAGCAGGCTGCCGCCCCGGTTTTCCACCACAGCACGCTGCTGCGGCGTCAATGTCAGCTCCGCCAGATCACTCGCCTCCCTCCTCTTCCTCCACGGTCCGCCAAAAATCTTCCGCCTTCACAGGAAGAATGTAGCGCAGGCGGTCGCCGTCCCGCCCATCCTGGAAGTGGCAGGCCCCGGCCCACTGGCAGTACTTGCAATAGCTGTCATCCTCGCTGCGGCACCAGGGGTCGGCGTCGATGTTTCCCTGCCGCAGCTCCTGTGCGATCTGGCGCAGCTGGCGCTCCACATAGCGGCCCAGCTTGCCCAGCTGTGCCGCCGAGGCGATACTGCCGGAGAGCGCTCCGTCCCGCCCAACCCGCAGAGGCAGATACCTGGGTTCCCGTAAAGACTCATGCTCCATGGCCTGGAGCACCTCTGGTTCCGCCAGCAGCAGACCGGAACGGCGGAGCTGTTTCTCCCGCTCGCTCCGCAGTTTCTCCGGGGGAATATTTCTCTCCAGAGATAAGATCTCATCCCTGGCCGGGAAATAGAGCACTCCCGCCGGCTCAATCTCCCGGCCGAAATAGGTCTTTCCCTCCTTTTGCAGGGTAAAGAGATACAGCAGCATCTGAATGTCCAGTCCCATCCGCACCGCCGAAAGGTCAAAAGCCTTCCGTCCGGACTTGTAATCCACCACCCGCAGGTAAAGTCTGCCGTCCCTCACCCAGCCGTCCACACGGTCCACCTTTCCGCCCAGCCGCAGCTCACCGTCCGGTTCAGAGACCACCACGGCCGGCAGGGTCTTGCCATCCCCAAAGGACAGCTCAAATTCCAGAGGAATGAAGTCCGAGTGCCTCAGCTCCTCCGCTACCTGGTCAGCGACAGCGTAGGCTGTGTTTCGCAGCCGGGCAAAGAGATAGCGGAACCGGGCGCTCTTCCCCTCCAAATCCGGCAGCTCCCTGGCCACATACCGGTCGATATGCTTCCGCACCAGGGCATGGAGTTCCTCCTGCTCCACCCGGGCAAAGCCCCCCAGGTCCAACACATCCCGGGTGACATTTTCCAGCAGGTAGTGGAGGAAGGTGCCGATCTGCGGCGCGTCAAAGGCCGCGGGAGTCCGGGGCTTTGCCCGCAGGCCATACTCCATAAAATAGGCAAAGTGACAAGAGCGCATCCGCTCCAGCCGGGAGGCGGACATGGCGGCGCTTTCGCCGTACAGCGCCCGCACCGCTCCGGGGGACAGCGTTCCCCTCCGCAGCCGGGAGGCCCGCTCCATACCTGCCAGCCGCCCGGAGAGAACCGGCTGCTCCGCGAAGTAACGCCACAGCGCCCCGCCGGGAACCGCTGTCTCCAACGCCGGAACCGGAGCTGTCAGACGGTAGTCTCTCCCGCTCCCCTCCTTCTCTATCCGCAGAGTCGGAAACAGCGTCCGCAGGCGCCCTGCCACAAAGGCGGGACGAAGCTCCGCTCCGGACACGTCTGCCACCGGATAGCTCACCGTCAGTCCCTCCGTGGGCTGCGCCAGGGCGGCGTAAAGATTTTGCAGCTCAATACTCATACGCTCCATACCGGTGGGAGCCAGCTCAATGCCCCGCTGATGGAGTTCATCCCGGTCATCCTCATTCAGGATACCTCCGCCCCGTCCTGGGTCCGGGAGAACATGGTCATTGGCTCCAAGGAGAAACAGGTACTTTGCCGTGTGCCGGTCGTTCCGGGTGATCTCGCTGACAGACACCTGGTCCAGGGATACAGGAATCGTACCCACGCTGTACTGAGTCATCACCTGCCGAAACAGCCGGGTAAACTCATCCAATTCCATCGGCTCGCCGTCCAGTATCTCCACAAACTGGTCCAGCACCCCACAGAGGATCTCCCATAGCTGCGCCGTCTCCTCCGCGTCCTGAAGCCGCCCACCGGCAGCCTGCGCGCGCATCTGGGCCTCTAAAGCATCCTGGAGACCCAGCCCCTCCATAAACCCATAGAGCGCGGCGACCTTTTCCCCCGCCGTCTCCCCAGCTCTCAGCTCTTCCGCCAAACGGGACAGCGGTCCCCGCACTCTCCTCCGCAGGCCGTTGACCTGATCCAACAAGGCCTGCCGCGCCTCGTTCCAAGGTGCGCCATAGCCGTCCGGATTTTCCGTCCAGTCCACGTCCCGCAGCCACATCCCGCCGTGAATCTCCCACTTGAGAACATAGTTCTCCAGCAGGTCGCACTCCTCCGCCGTCAATCCTGCAAGACCGGTCTTGAGCCAGCAGAACATATCGTCATACTCATATCCGTTGCCAATGGCGGACAGCACGCCGGTGAGCAAGCTCACTGCCGGCTTTTCCAAAACGCCGCTGCGGCGGCTGAGATAGGCCGGAACGCCGTACCGCTCAAAAACAGCCTCAATCGTCCCGGCATAGTCCGCCAAATTCCGCACCGCCACGGTGACCTCCCGGTAGCGGCACTTCCCCTCCGATGTCAAACGCAGGATGTCCGCCGCCGTCTGCTCTACCTCAGAGAACACCGTGCCCGCCTCCCGGAGGCGGATCGCCCCACTATTCCCGTCAAACGGAACCGTGTCTCCAAAAAAATGCCGCTCCAAGTGTCCCAAGGCGGTCTTTTCCTCCGCTTTCAGCTCCTGTACTTCCACCCGGCAGCCGTTATGCTCTGCCAAACGGCGCAGCTGCCCCAGGGTTTTGAGAGTCGGCTCAAAAATCTCCTCCCGGCCGGCCGTTTCTCCCAGCAGCGTAACTGTGACGGACCGGGCCTGCCGCAGCAGCACTCCCAGCGCCCTTCGCTCCTGGGCGTTAAAATAGGTAAACCCATCAATAAAAATATCCTTTCCGCACACATAGCGGGAATCCTCTAAATTGTCGCAGAGCTTACTCATCCGGTCCCGGGCATCCAGGCCGGGGCGGCAAAGGCGGGCCTCATAAGCGCCATACAGCAAGCTCAGGTCCCGAAGCTTATCCCGAGTGGCCCCGTTGATCTCCTGGGACTGCCCATACAGAATTTCCGGCGTAACCTCATAGCAGCGCAGCTCGTCAAACAGATCCAGCAGCTGCTGCAAAAAGGCAGACTTCCGAGAGGGACGGCGGTAGACTGTCAGTTCCGGAGCCACCTCCAGCAGGGCCTTTTGCAGCGTCAGCAGCTTTCCGCCGGCATCCAGCGTCACCTGGGCAGCCCCTCCGGTGATGCCCAGTACCCGCTCTGCCAAGCGGCGGAAGCTCAGCACCTCCGCGTGGCGGCTGGCAGTGGGGCCGCATTCTCTGCACAGATCCACCTCCGCCTGATGAGAAGCATGTTCCGGTACCAGCAGGATCTGCCGCCCCTGGTCTCCCAGCTCCCGGATACGGCGCAGTACCGTCTTCGATTTCCCCGTCTTAGCCCGGCCAATCAGAATATGCAACATGGGAAATCCCTCTTTCGTCATTTTTCTCCCCTCCATAATACCACATCCCTTTTCCCAGGGCAAATCTTTTCACAAAGCAAAGCATCCGCCGCCGGATTTCCCGGCGGCGGATGCTTCCACACGTTCAGTTCCCCAAAGACTCAAATCTCTCTCGGAGCTGTTCCCACCACTCCACTGTTTTAAACTTCAAAATATAACCCCGGTTCTCCTCTGTGATAAGGCTCACCTGATCCTCCGTAAGTCCCGCCGCCAAAGCGGCGGCCGGCACATCGGCGGAGGCGGAGGTGCAAAGGGGCGGAAATACAACGCACCACCAATTCCGTCCCTCGCCCTGGCCAATCACCACCCGCAGGGCTAAATACTGACCGGCAGGCAGGGTAAACCCGTCGTATTCCCTTGTAGGAAACTCGGTATCCGTCAGCTCCGCCGTCACCGGATCATCACAGCCGTTGGCCGCCAGCTCCCGAACCGCCAGCCGCTCCAACTCCGGCAACTCCCGGCGAAGAAGGGCCTCCGCTTCCTCCCGGTCTTTCGCCTGCGTCAAAAGCTCCGTGGCCCGCGCCAGCACTCTGTCCCGCACCAGCAGCTTCAGTGCCTGGTCCTCCTCCCCGTCGGAGTTGGCCAGCACATGGAGCCGCACCACCCGGTCCGCCAGCTGCGCCTGGGTCCGCAGGGCCAATCCTCCGGAGACCAAAAACGCCGCCAGGCCGATCAGCAGGGCAACCTCAATGAGTTTCAGCTTATGGAGAGCGGTATTCGCAGTTTTCATAATCATTCCGTCCTTTACTTATGTAGGCTGATTTCCAGCGCTTTCCATAAGCATGGACAGAACCGGCCGTTTTTATACCACCGGGCCGTCCAACCGTTCCACCGGACTTGTCAAAAAGGTCTGTACATATCGGGTTTTCAGCGCCGCCACGGCCGCAGCAGCTGCCTCCTTCTCCCGGAATATTCCAAATACCGCAGGGCCGGAACCGCTCATGGCGGCGTTCAGTGCGCCGCGGCGCAGCATCTCCGCCTTGATCTCCCTGACCTCCCGCTCCACCTCCGGCGGCAGGACCTCTTCAAATACGTTGCAGAGCCGCTCCGCCGTGCCCTCCAAGCTTCCCGCCGCCAGCGCCGCAACCATGCCTCCGAAATCCGGACGGTGCCGAAACCGCGTCCCGCAGCACCTGGCGAACAGCTCCGCCGTGGGAAGATCAAAGCCAGGTTTACATAATACTATCGAGCAGGCCGGCAGCGGCGCCAAATCCGTCAGAACTTCTCCCCTGCCCTCGGCCAAGGCTGTGCCGCCGCGGACACAGAAGGGCATATCGCTCCCCACTGTCAGTCCAACTCTCTCCAAAACCGCAGTGGGCAAAGAGGGATCATACCGCTCCCGCAGCAGCCGCAGCAGCGCCGCCACGTCAGCGCTGCCGCCGCCCAGGCCCGCATAGGCCGGCGTCCGCTTTTTCAGCGTGACGCACAGGGGCGGACACGGCCTTCCCAGCTCCTGAAAAAAGGCCTCCGCCGCCCGCTGCTCCAGCGTTTTCCTCCCGGCCGGAACAAAAAAGTTCCCATCTATATCAAGGGAGAACCCCTCCCCCGCCTCTCGGAGAGTCACCGTATCGCAGAGGGATACGGTCTGCATCACCATCCGCATCTCGTGGTAACCGTCCGCCCGCTCGCCTAAGATATCCAAAGCCAGATTGATCTTTGCCGGGGCAAGCCTTGTGACAGCCTCCATACAACCTCTCTTTCCGCACGGACGCCCCGCGCCGCTGTTTCGGCGGCGCGGGGCGCTGCTTTGTCACTTGATTCTCCGGGCCTCCACATAGTAGCGCTTGTCCTGCGCATGGCCCATAGAGAACGTCTTGCGCGGCAGCACACCGTCAGCCATGACGGTCTTAAACAGCTGCTCTTTCCCCATTGCCGGCAGCTTGAAGCCGATGTTTCCGGGCTTAGCGCCCAGCTCATCGGTAACCTCGTCGCCATGGATGTAGTCCACCTCGCCGCCGTGGTCTTTAACATAGTCGTCCAAAAAGGCCTGGAGCGTTCCCACCGCCAGCTGGACCCTGGGCTGCGGTACGGTGATAAACCCGGCCCGGCCACCATAGGTGTAGGCGATGGTGTGGCCCTCTCCCTGTCCCTCATAAGCGCCGGGATAGTACGCCTTGAAAGCCTCCAGCAGCTTCTCGGGTTCCACGCCAAACACCACCCGGTGGATCGGCTCAAAGCCCAGGGCGTCATCGTGGTTGTTCACCACCTCCACCAATGCGTACCGGGCGGGCAGCGCCGCCCACTCCGCCTCCGGCGTGACTTTCTTCAAATTTTCATAGCACTGCTTTGCGGTGGCCAGGGAGTGATTTCCGTCGCCCACAGCAAAGAGCAGAGGCGCGGCGTCCCCCATGCCGTATTTCTTCTCCATCTCCGCTTTGGAACACAGACCCTCCAAAGCCGCAGCAGCAGCATCCGTCTGCGCCGCCGACAGCCTCCACCCGGTGAGGTGTCCACCGCCCTGCTGGAGGTCAAAGTCATAGAGCTTCTCCAGCTCTCCGCTTTCCGCCGCCAAAGGTTCTATGACCGTTCCCTCCGGATCGTCAATCAGAAGCATTACGTGGGGCAGCTCGATGGGCGCATCCTGCCGGACCCGCACCCGGGGCGGGATGCGGGAGAGAACGGTGCCCTCGGTGGCCCGGATCAGCGCGCCGGAACCCGGGGTAAAATCGTACTGCTCCAGATCCACCATACCAATCAGTCCACGGCGGACTTTTCCGTCGGACTGGGTGCGCTCAATGTAGACGAGGGACTCCGGCAAAGTCTCAAAAACTCCCTGATCCAGATACTTTTGCATGGAGGCGTTGATGCCCTTGATGTGGCTGTCCACATCCGGATCATTCAGCCGCGCCTCCGGCAGAATCAATCGCAGCGTGGATGGCGCGTCTCCCACTGTCTCCTCCACTGCCTGCCAATACTCCGGCTGGGAGGTGAACTGGTCGCAGGCTACCACAGCCCAGCGGGTCATGTCCGCATCCTTCGGCAGCAGGATATCGGCGGGGTAGAACCCCAGGGCCTTAAATTTTTCGTTCATATCGCATCTCCTTTTCCCTATTTTTTTCGAATTTCACCAATGGTCATCACCATGATATAGATGAGATACGCCAAAAGGAGGATTCCCGCAGGTAAAATCCACACCAAAAGGAAAAACTGCCCAACAGCACTATAAACCGCTTTGGCAACAATCTCTCCCATAGCCCCCTCCTACAGCGCCGCCTTGATGGCCTTCAGCAGATCGCCGAACTCCTCATAGGCGGGGATCTGCGGATAGTCCTTTTTAATCTGCTCCGTGCTTTTAAACAGGAACCCCGCCTTACTGGCCTGAATCATCCCCAGGTCGTTGAAGCTGTCCCCGGCGGCGATCGTGTCGTAACCGATGGATTGGAGGGCCTTCACCGTCGTCAGCTTGGACTTTTCACAGCGCATCTGAAAGCCCGTAATCTCGCCGCTCTCCGCCACCTCCAGAGAATTGCAGAAGATGGCGGGCCAATTCAGTTTTTCCATCAGGGGCTTTGCAAACTCCTCAAACGTATCGCTGAGAATAATCACCTGGGTCAGCGTCCGCAGTTCGTCCAAAAACGCCCTGGCGCCCAGCAGCGGATCAATCTTGGCGATGGTGGCCTGAATCTCTTTCAGCCCCAGACCGTTCTCCTTTAAAATCCCAAGGCGGAATTTCATCAGCTTGTCATAGTCCGGCTCATCCCGAGTGGTGCGCCGCAGTTCCGGAATGCCGCTGGCCTCGGCGAAGGCAATCCAGATCTCAGGCACCAAAACGCCCTCCATATCCAAGCATACAATATTCATGTTGTTCCTCCCATTCCGCGGTTTCATTTCGCCCCGCTCTATGTGCTTTCCAAAACAGTATCACAAACACCGTGGTTTTATAATTCCGGCCGCCAAGCCTTCCGCCGTCCCGCAGGAGGTGGAAAAACCGCCTGGAATCAGGCTATGGCAACTGTTTCATATCTATTATATCAAACATCTCTCAGATTTTCAACGCAAATCGAAAACGCGCTTTAGGGAATGAGCCTCATCAAATGGCCGGCTTCCCGCAGAATGTCAATCGGTCTTCTCTGCCTCCATCCAAAAAGGTCCAGCAATTCATCCAATGAGTGAATCTCAGCATCCTGCCCATACTGTTGATCCGTCTTTTCCCTATTGATCAAAACAGCGTACGCACCGGCGTTCTTTGCGCACAGAATATCTTTTTCCTCATCTCCTACAAATATCACTTTTGAAATATCTACCCCCATTTTCCCGGCCAATAACAGTAAGCCCTCCACACAGGGCTTTCGATATCCCGAATCGTTGGAGGTATACGGATACTCAATATAGTTTAGGATATCTGACAGATCTCCCAAAGCGTACTCATTATCCATGCCGTACGCCACATCAGAGAGGGTACCCAGATGAATGCCTCTGGATGCCAGCTCCTTCAGCGTGCCCTCGACCTCTGGAAAAATAAACGCGTCGTTCCTAAAATAGGTGTAAAAGGATCTCTTCACCCGCTCAATATCCGTAGCCGGCCGGTGGATTTCCCGCAGCAGCTCTGTAAAGATAACCGTCGACGAAACCTCATATTTCCTCGGGTAACTCCTTGTGTTATACTTCGATAAAACTGTGCAGGCGCATAAGTAGTCCTTCTCCGACAGATCATATCCACAATCCACGGCTACCTGTTCCAGGGCCGGCCGGTACAATTGCGACCAATTTAGCGGCTTTTTATATTCCACCAAAGTCTGTCCGATGTCAAAAATAACAGCCTGATTCATTTTCCGCCCCCTGCATAACAGAACTCTTTTCCGATATTTTTCCGGTTAACGCCCGCCGGCGCCGTCTATTCAGCCAAAGAGCCGGAAAACAGTGAAAAAACCAAATCCAACCGGGCATAGGAACGCCGCCCCGCGGGCAGACTAACCGCAGCCTCACCGGTATTGTTCACCGGCGGCTCAAAGGAGGTATTTCCATGATGGTAATCGACAAGATCGCGCTGGCCCTGGCGGTCATCGGCACCCTGAACTGGGGCAGCGTGGGCCTGTTTGGCTTTGACTGCGTGGCCTTCCTCTGCGGCGGCCCGGCGTCTATTTTGTCCCGGGTTATTTACACGCTGGTGGGCGTTGCGGGACTGTGGTGCGTCACACTGCTGTTCCGCGACAACGAGGAAGAGCATGGCCACGCGCCCTACACGGCCTGAGTAAAATGAAGAACATCCGCACCGCTGGATAACCAGCCGCCGGGTCGTTCTCTTCGTTTTCACGCTTTCAGAAAAACGTCCCGGAGCAGTTTTGGCTCCGGGACGTTTTTCACCCTCCGATGTCATCCGGCGGGCCACAGGATGTCCTGCGCCACCGGCGTGTAGAAGAGGCGTGCGGCCTCGTCCCGGCACTGGGTCTGGCCCAGAATCCACATCAGCTTCGCTACCACCGCCTCGGTAGTCATATCATAGGCCTCCAGCACCCCCAGGTCATTTTTCAAAGCGTGTCCCACATGGTACACCCCTAAATCACTGCCCTCATTCTCTACCTGGGTGGTAAGCACCACACTCTTCCCCGCCGCCATAGCATCTCGGACACAGTCGTACAGGCCGCTGTCCTCCGGCAGGCCCCCTACGCCAAAACTCTCAATAATCAGCGCGTCATTCCGCTGCAGCAGAAAATCCGCCAGCTCCCGACCCACGCCGGGAACCAGCTTCAGCAGCGCCACCTTCGTATTCAGCCGGTCATAGAATACCGGAGCCTCTCCGCAATCCTGCCGGATATACCGCAGCAGCACGCCATCCCGCAGGACGCCCAGATCCGGATAGTTGATGCTGGAAAAGGCCTGAAAGCTCTTCGAGCGAGTCTTTTTCGCCCGGGTTCCCAGGATCACCCGGCTGTTGAATACAATGGACACTCCCGGCAGATCCTCCGCCGCGCAGCGAAAGGCGTCCATCAGGTTGATCTTAGAGTCCGTAGAGTCAAAGCCGATGGGTTTTTGCGCTCCGGTGAGAACAATCGGCTTGGGGCTGCCCTGAATCAGATAGCTGAGAGCCGCCGCCGTATAGGCCATGGTATCTGTGCCGTGGGTAAGGACAAAACCGTCATACACACCATAATGGGCTTTTATGCAGCGTGCCATCATCCGCCAGTGGCCCGGGGTGATATTGGTGCTGTCCAGATTCAAAAGCTGGATACAATCCACATCGCAGATCCCGGAGATCGCCGGGATCTGCGCCAGCAGCTGCCGCGTGGTCAGCTCCGGCGTCAGTCCCCCCTCCGTCATCTCCGAGGCAATGGTGCCGCCGGTGCCAATGAGCAAAATCCTCTTCATCGTCTCACCCCAGATCCCGGTGGTCCAGAGCCGCCAAGCCAAACCGGGCCGCCTGGGTGACAATTTCCCCCTCTGCTCCACCCTCCGCCAGCCGTTCCCGCAGCGCTCGGAGAAACAGCCCCCGGAGAGAATCCTCCTCCGCTCTAGCCCAGATATTCTCCGCCATGTGGGTGTGATCCCGGATTTCCAAGGCGTAAAACCGGTCTGCCAAATCCTCCCGGAGCACTTGGAGATCCACGCCGCTCTCTCCGGTCTCACCGGTCAGCAAAATACGATAGAGATGCCGGGCGGTATCCCCGTCCAACGCCGCCTCTACGGCGGCCCTGGGCGAACGTCCCGTCACATCGACCTCTAAAATTTCATATCGCCGCTGGGCAAAGGGAACAAAGCGCAAAGACACCGCGCCTCTCTCGTCAACGGTTCCCTGGTAGAACCCCTTTTCCCCCAGCTCGTCAAATCCCCTGCCCTCAATGCAGCCGGGCCAGGCGCAGAGCGTCTTTCCCAGCCGCAGGGGTTCCATCCGCCTATGGATGTGCCCCAACGCCAAATAGTCAAGGCCGCTGGCGGCGACCTCCTCCCGGCCAAGGGAATTGTACCGTCCCTTCACCGGGCTGATCTCCCCGTGAAGCAAGCCAATATGAATCCGACCATCCTCCGGAGCGGTAAATCCCGCCAACAGACTCTCCGTCTGCTCCGGACCGGTAAAAGCCGCGCCGTGGATTGTCAAATTCCACTCCGGCAGATCCACTGCAGACAGCGTCCGCTCCCGGAATACATGCACATTCTCCGGCCAATTCATTGTCAGCCAAGGGCTGCCGGGTCCCACCCAATCATGGTTGCCCGGAGCAATGAATACCTTTGCCTCCATCTGGCCCAAAGCCTCTGCCAGCTGTTCCCCAGTCTCCCGGAAAGCGCTGCCGCTGTCAAACAGATCTCCCGCCAGCAGCACCAGACCGATCTTATGCTGATTGACATAATTTGACAGCCGGAATCCCAGCTCCCGGCTTTCCCGGCGGCGGCCGGCGGCCTGACGGGCCGACAATGCGCCAAAGGCGCTGTCCATATGAAAATCCGCCGCATGCAAAAAAGTTAACATCATGACAACTCCAGCAGAAAATTCTCACTCACTGCCAATCTTTGCAGACGTCCACCCACTCCACAAAGTTGGAAGAGTACCGCTCCAGCTCCTCGCAGGTCAGCTCGATGGCGCTGTTTCCGCTGCCTGCGGCGGGAAAAACCGTCTCAAACCGCTTTAAAGACACGTCCAGATAGACCTTCACATCCTCCGGCAGCGCGAATGGGCACACGCCGCCCACATCGTGTCCAATGCGCTCATGGGCCTCCTCATGGGTCAGCATCTTGGCCTTGGTGTGGAACTGGGCCTTGTATTTTCCATTGTCCACCTTGGCGTCTCCCGCCGCCACCACAACGACCGGCTGGTCCTCCACCTTAAAGCTGAGGCTCTTGGCAATACGGGCGCCCTCCACTCCTACCGCCACTGCCGCCAGCTCCACCGTGGCGGAGGAGACGTCAAACTCCCGGATGCGGTCCGCGATGCCGCGCTGTTCAAAATAAATCCGTACCTTTTGGATCGACATAATAGGGTTCCTCTCTTTATCTCAAAAATTTCAAATATATCTCCTCAGCGTACGTCCACCCGCTCCACAGCGGTGCAGAGTCCCGTATTGCCATCCAGTGTGAAAATTGCCCCCTGCATCTTGCAAGGTCCCTCCGGGGATTTGTACCTTCCCGGTAAGCCGCCCAAAAAGCTCTCTACCGACTGCCATGGCTCAATACCCAGCACAGACTCCACCGGTCCCGTCATTCCCAGATCCGTCAGATACCCTGTGCCTTTGGGATAAACCCGGCCGTCGGCCGTGGGCACATGGGTGTGAGTCCCCCACAGGGCGGAGACCCGCCCATCCAGATAGTATCCCATCGCCAGCTTTTCGCTGGTGGCCTCCGCGTGAAAATCCACCAGAGTCAATTCCGCCTCGCCCTGTTCCAGAAGCTTGTCCGCCGTGGTAAATGGATTTTCCGCTCCCCAGGCCAGCCCACAGCGGCCAATAAGGCTGATTACCCGCACGCGGACGGCCCCCAGATCAAAAATCTCACAGCCGTGGCCCGGCGTCCGCCCGGTATAGTTCGCGGGCCGCAGCAGCCAAGGCGTGTCCTCCAAAAAACTTTTGATCTGCATCTTGCCAAAGGAGTGGTTGCCCAAGGTCACCGCGTCGGCTCCGGCATCCCGGATGCGCCCGGCCTGTTCCGGCGTCAAACCCACACCGGCGGCATTTTCCCCATTGACAACTGTAAAATGGATCTGCTTGAGTTTTTGCAAAGGCCGTAGATTCCTCTCCAGATGCCGCAGCCCCGGCTCTCCCACCACGTCGCCTACCGCCAAAATATGATACTGCATACACTCTCCTCCACGGTTGAGATCATTTTATGGAAATAGTATATCAGAAAACACAACACTTGCAAACCCTCAATCCTGCAAGCTTTTAAAAAATGGGGGTTGTTTTTTCCAATTCCATCCATTATACTGGTTTTAAAGGTCATAAGGATAATACATATTTTTAGTGATAGCCGCCGGCGGGAATTTTGTGAAAATCTTCCTGCCAGGGGCCAAAAAGGAGGCCCCATGGCAGTCAAACTGGAACTCTACCGCGTATTTAAAGAGGTGGCCGAGGCCGGCAATATCTCCGAGGCTGCAAAAAATCTGTACATCTCCCAGTCGGCAGTAAGCCAATCCGTCAAGCAGCTGGAAACCGCTCTCCAGGCCCGGCTCTTCGCCCGCAGCCCCAGAGGCGTCACCCTTACCGGAGAAGGCCAGATGCTGTATCAGTACGTCCGCAGCGCCTTAGGGCTGATCGCAACCGGAGAGGACAAGCTCTCCCAGGCCCAGCAGCTGTTGCTGGGCACTCTGGTCATCGGCGCCAGCGACACGGTAACCAGTCTCTTTTTGACCCCTTATCTGGAGTCTTTCCACCGGGAGCACCCCGGTATCCGCCTAAAAATTGTCAGCGGCCGCAGCGCAAAGGTGCTGAGCATGCTGCGCTCTGGCGCCGTGGACATTGCCTTTGCCTCCTCCCCCACGGAATCGGGCCTCTCCTCCTGGTCCTGCTTTTCCACCCACACCGCCTTCGTGGCCGGCAGCGGCTATGACTGCGACTTTGACCATGTGTACACCCTCCGGGAAATCGCCGCTTTCCCCCTCATCTTATTGGAACGGAAAGCCAGCAGCCGGATCTTCCTGGAGCAGTACTTCTCCAAAGGGGGCGTTACCTTAACTCCGGAGATTGAGTTATCCTCCCGCCAGCTTCTAGTATCCCTGTCCGCTATTGGCCTGGGTGTAGCAGGGGTAACGCTGGAGTTTGTGAAGGAGTCCTTGGAAAGCGGAGAAATCCGGCAGCTGAAAACAGATTTTAACGTTCCTGCCCGCAGCGTGGATCTGTGTACCCTCCAGGACGTAACGCCCACGGCGGCGGCCGCCGCTTTCATGGCAATGGTACAGGCAGGAAGCCGGTGAGGCCCCATGGACACCATTATTTTGATGATTGAACTGACCGGCGTACTCTCCTTTGCCGCCTCTGGGGCCATAACGGGTCTGCGGAAGAACATGGATCTCTTCGGTGTGTGTATTCTGGGGCTGACCACTGCTGTGGGAGGCGGCGTGATCCGGGATGTAATCCTTGGCAATACGCCCCCCGCTACTTTTCAAGATCCGATCTACGCCGCCGTGGCGCTGGCCACCTCTCTGGTGCTGTTCCTGCCCAAGGTCCGCCGCCTTCTGACCCACAACCAACCCCTGTACGATCTGACAATGCTATTGATGGACTCTCTGGGTCTTGGAATCTTTACGGTAATAGGCATCCAAATCGCCTATACCCGCGTAGAAAACCCCACAGTATTTCTGCTGGTATTCGTGGGCGTAGTCACCGGTGTAGGAGGCGGCGTACTGCGGGATATGATGGCCGGAGATACCCCCTACATCTTTGTTAAGCATGTCTATGCCTCGGCCTCCCTGGCAGGAGCAGTGGCCTGTGTACTGCTGTGGGAACCTGAACTCGAGCTGTACGCCATGGGAGCCGGGGCTTTTACCGTTATTTTCATCCGCTGCCTCTCCGCCCACTATCACTGGAATTTACCCCGCGCCCATGACTAGAAAACATCACGCTCCCCGTGGGAGGCGCTTTGATCAATCGCGCCTCCCATTTCTTTTAGGCAGCGGAAAACCGCAAATCCTGAAAAACCTCTTACTAACGGTCCGCAAGCCCTTGATATGACCGGCTCTTTGATCCTGCCTTTGTATTTCCGTTTTCATTCTGCCGTAATTCCTTTTGTCATAGCAGTTCACCTCATACGGATGATACCTCTACTATATGTGTTCTAGGTCCTGTTTGAAAAATGATTCGAATTGGTTGGAATGATCAAAAAGGATTCGACACACAGTATAGGCTCCCTATACCGTTGTCTCTATGATGATTTCGTCTGTAAAACGCAAAACCCGCCGCAGGTGTTTCACACATTGCGGCGGGTTTTCTCACATATCAGTGGCCAATTCACCCAAATAAGCAACGTTTTTTCACGGTCTGTCAAATGTTGTTTCCGTCATTTTTAGATGGTGTAGATCCATTAAGATCTGTGGAAATTTCGCAAAAATTTCCGGCAAAAGCGGAGCATATTCCTGTTGGTTCGAGTCAAACTATGCTTGCGATACCCAATGAACCCACAAACAATTATCGATGTATGATTGATGAAAAGGAGAAATTGACTATGTCTAGCAAGAACAACAACAAAATCAATGTTCCTGAGGCCCGTGCCGCTATGGATAAGTTCAAGATGGAGGCTGCCTCTGAGGTGGGCGTCAACCTGAAGGAAGGCTACAACGGCGACCTGACCAGCCGTGAGGCCGGCTCTGTGGGCGGCCAGATGGTCAAGAAGATGACGCCCGTACGAACTATGAGATATAAACGGACCGACCGGACGGCAATCGGGCATCAATTTGTGGCTACATATCGGGCGGAGCTGTGGTGATCCGTTTAGTCCCGCTTGTTTCCTGCCGTCTATTTGTAATATCCGTGATAACACGCAGAGATATTACCGCAGTACCAGTTAAAACATTACTTTTGTAACCGCCGTTATGTATATGACGGCAGTTTTCGGCGCGGTGCCGCTCAAAAAATCTTTTGCCAATAGGGCGACTGCTGAAATGAGACAGAAGCTGTTACTGTAACCATGTGCAGTACCTCTATCGTTCAGAGCCGCTGGCCTTTCCCCAAAAACATCTCATCAAGCAGCTCTTTTACAGCGGCAAGCACGCCGAAGCCGTTTGCCGCCGGTTTACTTCTCACAGGTCACTTCTCTTCTCCGCTCTTGCCATCGCCTCCTCTTAATTGTATAATAGATCAACTCTCTCCAGCTTGATAAAAATTTTTTTCACAAGCCGACATTCCGGCACTTCACCCCTTGCGCACATCAAAAGAAAAGGCGGCGAAACACTATGGGCGAGCGGGATCTAGCGCAAATCGCTTCTATTTTACAGCTGTGCGAGGATACCGACAGTATCCTTGTCGTCAATAAGAGCGGGATCGTGGAATACCACAAAATGCCCCGGCAGGACTACTGGAAGGCCGGAGAGACCGTAGGCCGCCATATCCTAGATCTCTATCCCTCCCTCACTGAGGAAACCAGCACCATCCTTCAGGCCCTGCGCACAGGCCAAGCCACCTATGACATATGCCAGGAGATCACCAACTCCAGGGGAGAACGGGTCGGCCTCACCTCGGACACCGTCCCCATCATCTCCAATGGGCGGGTAGAGTGCGTGGTGGACTCCTCCCGCTTCTATCTTCTGGACCAACGCGCCGGTACCGGAAAGGTGCGGAGCAGCCTCGCCAAGTTAGACAACATCGTTACCAGGGCACCCGCCATGCTGGCTTTGAAACGGCGCATCCGAGATCTGGCCAAAACCGACTCAGCAGTCCTCATCTACGGTGAAACCGGTACCGGTAAAGAGCTGGTGGCAGAATCCCTCCATAGCGAGGGCGCCCGGACGAAGGGTCCCTTCATCTCTCAGAATTGCGCCGCCATCCCCGGCAATCTGCTGGAGGGGATCTTCTTCGGCACAGAAAAGGGCAGCTACACCGGAGCCATAAACCGCAAGGGCCTGTTCGAACAGGCCGACGGCGGCACGCTCTTTCTGGACGAAGTCAACTCCATGGAACCCGGACTGCAAGTGAAGCTTCTCAAAGCCCTGGAGGAGAAAAAAATCCGACATTTGGGAGGCAGTCAGGACATCTCCTTTGACGCCCGTATCATCGCCGCCGTCAACGAGGATCCTCTCAAGCTTATTGAAGAGGGCCGCCTGCGGCAGGATCTGTATTACCGCCTAGGGGTTATCCGGCTCAACCTGCCTCCCCTGCGGGAACGGATGGAGGACGTTCCCCTGCTTACCAAATATTTTATAGACCGGTATAATACCGCTTTGCAGCGGGATATCCAGGGGGTCAGCGAGCTGGCGCTTCACCTCTTAGAGCAATACTCCTGGCCCGGCAATGTCCGGGAGTTGCAAAACGTTATTGAAGGCGCTTTCTCCGCCACCCGCTCTCAACTGCTCCGGGTGAACGACATTGAAGAGATTTTGGAAAGCGGCGGCACACGCTCCGCCGGCTCTCCGCCCGCGGAAAAAGCCGTTCCGCCCATCGAGGAGGGCTTTATCCTCAGCAAAGAGATAGAACGCTATGAACAGTCCCTGATTCGCCAGGCGCTTGCCCAGACCACCTCAATCTCTCAGGCCGCCCGTCTGTTAGGTACCTCCCGTCAAAATCTAAAACACAAAATGCAAAAATATTTCCTGTAAAAATATTTGCATCTGCAAATATTTTTGCTCCTCCTATTCCCTAAAATCCCACAGCACAAGCCATGCCGCCAAAAGGCGCCCGGGACGAGAAACCTCTATTTCTCGGTCCTGCCACCTTTTGGCGGTCTATTTTTCCGCAGCGCCTCTTTTGGCATGTAATTTGCTTTTCTGTATATATAGGACCGTGCAGACAGTCCAACGGTAAAAGAAGTATAAAAAGGAGGGATTTTGTGCGCAGACTCTGGTTTAACGGTGCGGTGGTTTCCATGGACCCTGCCATGACCCGCCATGAGGCCATCGGCGTGGAGGGGGGCAAAATCGTCTTTCTAGGCACTATCCGGGACGCCCTGACCCAGGACTGGGATGAAAAGCGAGATTTGGACGGCGCGATGGTACTCCCAGGATTTACCGACAGTCATATGCACCTGCTCCACTACGCTTGGCTGCGGCGGAACTTGTCCCTATTTGGCGTGAGCAGCATCGAGGAACTTATCCAGCGCTGCCGCGAACGGGTTCAACAGGACCGTCCTGCCTACCTCATTGCCCAAGGATGGAACCACAACACAATGGAGGAGGGACGGCTTGTCACCCGGCAGGATCTGGACCGGGTCTCCACCCGGATTCCGGTATGCGCCCTGCGGGCCTGCCTCCACATCGGCGCGTGCAACACCGTCATGCTGGACCGCATCCGCAGTCTGCCCCATGTGGAGCCGGAGGTATTGGCCAAGGTGGATTTTGAAAACGGCATTCTGCGGGAAGAGGCCCTGCATCTATACAGTGACGTACTCCCCGCCGCCAACGACGATGCCGTTCGAAGTCTCATTCTCCTGGCTCAGCGGGAGTTAAACGCCGCCGGAATCACCTGCGTCAACTCTGACGACCTGCGAACCATTCCCGGGGTAGACCCCTTCCACCTGATCGGACTGTTTCGGGAGATGGAGCGGCAGGGAGAACTCACCCTGAGAATTATCGAGCAATGTCAAATCTACCGGGAGGACTTTGACCGCTTTCAATCAGTGCGCAGCGATCCGAGCGACCGGGACAGCCTTTTCCGCACCGGTCCCCGAAAGCTGCTGCAGGACGGCTCCTTGGGAGCACGCTCTGCCGAGATGGAGGGGGGATACGCCGACGCTCCGGATAACTTCGGCATCCCCATTTACACGGAAGAGGAGCTGTTCCAGTATATCGACGCCGCCCACCGGACCCACATGGATGTCGCGGTTCATACCATCGGCGACCTGGCGCTCCGCAAGACCTGCGACGCCTTTGAACGCGCGGAAAAGGCATATAAGTGGCCAGATCACCGCCACGGCGTTGTCCACGCCCAGATCACCACACCCGCTCTGCTCCGGCGAATGAAGGCCCTGGGCCTGCAAGTATTTATTCAGCCCATTTTCATCGACGCGGATATGAAAATCATCGCCCAGCGGGTAGGGGAAGCCCATGCCCGGGAATGCTATAACTGGAAAACCATGATCGACCTGGGACTGCACACCAGCGGCGGTTCAGACTGTCCGGTGGAACCCTTTGACGTGCTGGATAACCTGCGCGCCGCCATCACCCGCAAAGACCGGGCCGGTTGTCAGGTCTATCTTCCGGAAGAGGCCCTTACCGCCGAGCAGGCGGTGCGCCTTTTCACCACTCAGGCCGCCTGGGCCAGCCGGGACGAAGCTGTCCGCGGAGCACTGCTTCCCGGCATGCAGGCCGACCTGGTTATTTTGGACCGGGACATCTTCGCCATCGATCCGGACACCATTCCACAGACAGTGGTTCTGGAGACCGTTCTGGCTGGAAAGACGGTTTATCAGGCGTAAGCAGTCCCGCAGTGGAATTTGGACTTACTACGAATACAGGAGGAGTGCATATGAGCGTTTTAATTCTCAACCGGGAGCAGGTCAGGCAGATCATCCGCATGGAGGATGTCATCCGGGAGGTCCGCAACGTTTACCGGCTCAAATCGGAGGGTCAGTCGGTTATCTGGCCCCTGGTCAACCACGAGTTTCTCGACGAACATGCCGCCATGGATATCCGTTCCGGATATGTAAAGGGCGTTCAGCTCCACGGCCTGAAGATGCTGAACAACTTTCCCGAAAATCAGAAAAAGGGGCTGCCCTCTTTCAACGGCATCATGATGGTCTATGACTCCAACACCGGCATTCCCCTCAGCATTCTGGACGCCACGTATGTCACCAGCATGCGTACCGGCGCGGCCGGCGCACTGGGCGTAGATCTATTGGCCCGCAAGGATGCAAAGCATCTGTTCATCCTGGGCGCGGGCAAGCAGGCTCCCTTCCAGATCGCCGCCACCCTGCTGATGCGTCCCGCCATCAACAAAGTCTATGTGGCGGACACCTTTATGCCGGACAACGCCAGGCGCTTTGTGTCCAATATCCGTCAGCTCCTGGCCGATGACTTTGACATGGACACCTCCGGCGTGGAGTTTGCCGCGGCGGAGGACCTGCCCGCCGCCGTGGGGGACAGCGACGCTATCATCACCGTCACTCCCTCCAGAAAACCCGTTATCCAAAAGGCCTGGCTGAAAAGAGGCGTACACCTTAGCTGCCTGGGTTCCGACATGGAGTCCAAGCAGGAGATTGAGAGCGCCATCTTTGCCGGCGCGGGCGTCTATGCCGACGATCTGGCCCAGTGCGTTCGGGTGGGAGAGATGGAGCTGCCCATCAAGCAGGGGGTCATCTCCCCTGCAGACGTCACCGGCGAGATTGGCGATCTGATTGCCGGCAAGGTTCCCGGCCGTCTGGACGACAGTCAAACCACTATCTTTGACGCTACAGGCCTGTACATTCTGGACTTGGCCGCTGCCAAAGTAGCCATTGACCTGGCCCAGAGCGCCGGAATTGGTCTCGAAGTGGATCTATAAATCCGTTGAAAATAAAAAAGGAGGGACCCCTATGAAATTAGCATGGTTTGGCGTGGAGGAATGGCTGAACCCCATGGACTCCCTGGCCCGAATCAACCTGGGCAGCAGCTGTGTCAGCGCCCTGCGAATGGACGAGCTGTTCCGGCTGACCGGAGAGGACGAGGACGCATTCCTGGAGGAGATGCGCACCATGAGCCTGCACTACCACCACGGAGACGCCACCGGCTCGCCCCGGGTAAAGCAGGCGGTATGCGGCCTCTACCCCAAGGGCGGCGTCACCCCCGGACAGGTGATGATGGTCCACGGAGGCACAGGCGCCAACGAGTTGGTCATCATGAGTCTTCTGGAGCAGGGGGACAACTGTGTGGTGGTCAAGCCGTCCTACCAGCAGCACTACGATATTCCCAAGGGCATCGGCATTGAAACCCGGATTGTTCAGCTCAGGCGGGAAGCCGGCTATCAGCTGGATCTGGCCGTCCTGGAGTCCGCCTGCGACCAAAATACCAAGCTCATCATTCTGACAAACCCCAACAACCCCATCGGCGTCACCCTAGGCGGCGCAGAGCTGGCCAAGGTAATAGAAATCGCCGGAAAGTTTGACGCCTGGGTTCTCTGCGACGAGATCTACCGCGGCCTGGATGAAGACTACATGCCCTCCATTTTGGACTTTGACTACCACAAGGCCATCTCCGTGAGCAGCCTGTCCAAAATGTTCTCCATGGCGGGTACCCGGATCGGCTGGCTGGTCTGCCGGGACGAGGCGATGTATGAGGTCATGAAAACCCGCCGCTCCTACAACACCATCTGCTGCGGCATTATCGACGAGTGGGTTGCCTCTATCGCTCTGGAACACTACGAGGCCATCTGGGCAAGAGCCAGGAGCATTCTCCTGCCCAACCGGAAAATTGTGGAGGACTGGGTTGCGCAGCAGCCTCACCTCCATCTGGCCGCCCAGGCCATGGGCACCACCTGCCTGATTGACTATGATTACGACATCGAATCTGAGGCGATGGCCAAAGATGCCATGGAAACTGAGCAAATTCTCTTTGTCCCCGGCGACTATTTCGATATGCCCCGCACGATCCGGGTGGGTTACGGCGCGTTCCGGGATCCCCAGACGCTGAGAGAGGGTCTGGACGGCTTCGCAAAATACCTGGAAAAGTATGCCTGATTCCCCTGCTGCTGTGCACCCAATCAGATAGAAGAGGTGACCGAACATGCGCATTGACTTTTTAAAAGAGGCGAAGGAAATTCAGGCAGAACTCACCGGCATCCGCCGCCAGCTTCACACCCACCCCGAGATTGGAAATCATGAATTTCAGACCTCAAAGCTGATCCAGGAGTTTTTGCAGAAAAACGGCATTGAGGTTCAGACCATGTTGGATACCGCCGTAGTAGGGCTGCTGCGGGGCGGCCGCCCGGGCCGCACCGTGGCCTTCCGCTCCGACATGGACGCCCTGCCGGTACAGGAGCAAACCGGACTCCCCTTCTCCTCCCACGAAGCCGGTATGATGCACGCCTGCGGTCATGACGTTCATATGGCCGCCCTGCTGGGAGCCGCCAAGCTGCTGTCCAAGCACCGGGACCAGCTGTGCGGAAACGTAAAGTTTTTCTTTCAGCCGGACGAGGAGGGCTGGGGCGGCGCCAAACGGATGATTGAGGCGGGCTGTATGGAGTCTCCGCATGTGGACGCGGTATTCGGCGCCCATGTGGACCCCAACCTTCCCGCAGGCCAGGTGGCTGTTAAATACGGCAATTTCTACGCCACTTCGGATATCTTCACCGCCACTGTCCACGGCGTCAGCACCCACGGCGCGGAACCCCACAACGGCATCGATCCCATCGTGGTGGGCGCTCAGATTGTTATGGCGCTCCAGACCATCCCCAGCCGCCGGATGCCGCCGGCGGAACCCTGCGTGCTCTCTCTGGGAGAGTTCCACTGCGGCAACCGGTTCAGCATCATCAGCGGCGAGGCCAAAATTGTGGGGCAGTACCGGGTCTTCGGCACGAAAAACCGGGAGAAGATCAATCAGCTCGTTCCCCAGGTGATCCATGGCGTAGCTGAGGCCAACGGCGCCACCGTGGACCTGGATATTACCTATGGCTACTCCGGAATCGTCAACCACGATGACGCCACAGACTTGGCCGCCCGCTCCGTAAGGCAGCTTCTTGGGGAGGAAAATCTTATCACTTATCGGGAACCCACCATGCTCACCGAGGACTTTGGCTATTTTATTGAGCATGTCACCGGTTCTTTCTACCACATCGGTGTACGAAATCCGGATGTTGGCGCGGTCCATCCGCTGCACAGCGAAAAATTTACAGTGGATGAAAGCGCTATCCCAAAAGCTGCCGCCCTCCACTCCCAGATCGCATTTAATTTCCTGTCACAAGAAGGGCCATCCTGATTATAAAAGAGAGGGAAACTGTATGAAAAAAGAGCTTAAAGTTCCTCACGTGTATGTCATCGTGATCTTCCTCATTCTTCTGTCTGCGATACTCACATATATAATTCCCGCCGGCACATATGAGTTTGCCTTTGACGAGGCGGCCAACCGCAATGTGGTGGTAGCCGATTCCTTCACTTATTTGGAGACCCAAACCCCCACCAGCTTCCACACTCTGCTTACCTCGATCTCCAAGGGCATGGCAGCCTCTGTGGACATCATGATGCTGGTTATTCTGGTGGTAGCCGGCTTCCAGATCATCACGGATACAGGCGCTCTGAGCGCCGGAATCTTTGCGCTGCTCCGTCTGCTCAAGGGGAAAAACAAGCTCGTTTTGGTCATCATGACGGTGATCTATTCCACCATAGGCGGCTACCTGGGCTGGCTGGAGGGACAGTTGGTGTTCATCCCCATCACAGTGACTATGGCTGTGGCCATGGGCTATGACAACATACTGGGATTCATGGTCGTGGGCCTCGGCGCGATCTGCGGCTATGCCACCGGGCCTTTGAACGTTTACACCACAGCGCTGTGCCAGGGCATTTTGAGCCTGCCGGTTTACTCCGGCCTAGCTTTCCGGGTGGTTGTCTGGGCGCTTTTTACCGCGCTGGCCTGCGTCTTCGTGCTGGCCTATGCCAAACGTCTGGACAAGGATCCTAAAAACAGCCTGGTCTACGGCGTGGAGGGCGTCACGCAGCCCGATCTGAGCGAAGAGCCGGAGTTCACCGTCCGGCGGAAATTGGTATTTATCATCACTCTGGCCGGTATCATCCTATCCGCCGTAGGCAGCACAATGTGGGGCTGGTATCTCCAGGAGATCACCGGCGTATTCATCTTCACCGGCATCCTTGGCGGCATTGCCTACGGCATGACCGGCAATCAGATGGCCAACAGCTTCACTGAAGGCGCCAAGATGATCATTCCCTCCGCCCTGGTCATCGGCGCCGCCCGGACGATCCTGATCCTGTTGGAGAGCGCCAATGTTCTGCACACCGTCATCAACTTCCTGGCCGGCGCGATTGGCGTCATCCCCGCCTCTTTGACCGGGGTTGCCATCAATTTGATCACCGTTTTACTCAATGCCTTCATCACTTCCGCCAGTGCCAAGGCGGCGATCCTGATGCCGATTCTGTCTCCCCTGGGCGATATTCTGGGGCTGAACGGCCAGCTCACTATTGTGGCCTATCAGTTGGGAGACGGCTTCACCAATATGTTCTGGCCCACCTCCGGCGTACTGATGGCCGGTCTGGCCATGAGCGGCAACATCCCCTGGGACCGCTGGGCCAAAGCGGTTTGGAAGTTCATCGCAGCGGCCACAGTACTCTCTGCAGTGGTGGTCTTTGTCGGTCAGGCAATCGGCCTCTCCTAACCAGGTCACCGGTAATAGCAAGGGCATCTTGGATCACGGAAATGATCCAAGATGCCCTTGCCCTGTCAGGCGTGGTAGCATCCCCCGCCGATGAACTCCCGCATAAGGGAGGTCTTGGGAATATTGTCTGCGGGGATTGGAAGGAAGTAGTTCAAAAATTTCAGCAGGCGCTTCGCCTCGATATATTCCTCGCTGTCTCGGGGAACGCCAAAGAGCAAAGGCTGTACATAGGGTTTCAGCAGAGATGTCTCGTAGATCAGGGCCGAGTTGAAAATCATGTCCGCACTGTCCTGGAAGGGGAAGATGTTATTCTCCTCGCCTCGCCGGACAGAGGGCCACATCTTGATGGTCGCCTGGGCACTGTAACCCCGCGTCCGGGCGTCCCGCTCAATGCGCCGGAGAAGGCGGGCATCGGTGGTGGGAATACGGTTGTGGTCGTCAATATTCAGCGTGGTAAGGCAGCTGATATAAATCTTATATTTACTCTCCTTGGGCAGAGAGTGGGTAAACTGGTCGTTGAGGCAGTGAATCCCCTCGATCACCAGCACATCTCCCTCCCTCAGCGTGAGAAAGTTTCCGTTATACTCCCGGGCGCCCTTTTTGAAATTGAAAGACGGGATTTCCACCGTTTCGCCGTTTAACAGCCGGCTCATGTCCGTGTTGAACTGCTCCACGTCCATAGCCCCCAGCCCCTCGAAATCGTAGTTTCCGTTCTCGTCCCGGGGCGTGTCCTCCCGATTTTTAAAATAGTTGTCTGTGGCAATGGCATGGGGCCGCAGTCCGCAGGCCCGCAACTGGGTAGACAGCCGGTGGGAGAATGTAGTCTTGCCGGAAGAGGAGGGTCCCGCGATCATAACAAAACGGACTTCCCTCCGTTGGGCGATCTCCGCGGCAATGTCGCCGATCTTCTTCTCCATCATGGCCTCATGGGCCAGAATCAGCGGCGTGGCATTTCCCTGGGAAATAGCGGTATTCAGCTCCGCTACGTTAGCGGCGCACAACGCCTGGGAACGCAGCGTGGACTCGTAAAGCTCCCGGAAAACCTTTTTGGAGGGCCGGAAGTCTCCCAGCTGATTGGGATTCTTCTGGGTAGGCAGGCGCAGAACAAAGCCGTTTTCAAACAGCTCCAGGCCAAAGCACTTGATATAACCGGTATCCGGTGCCATATAGCCATAAAAATAGTCCACAAAACCGTCCAGAGAGTAAACGTTGACATGGGAGTTGATGCGGAAGCTAAAAAGCTGCGCCTTATGGATCAGCTTGGCCTCACGGAACAGGTCGATGGCGTCATCGGTACTGATAGACCGCTTCTCAATGGGCTTTGCCGCAGCGGAGAGTTCCCGCATTCGGGCCTCCACCTGCTCCAGAAGAGGCTGGTCCAGTGTGAAATTGCCGCGAGCCAGAACAAAAAGAGCGCTGCTGAGAGAATACTCCACAGAGATGCGCTCCACATTCTCCCGGCCCACCACGTCGTAAAAGGCCTTCAACATCAGAAAAACCGCGCTGCGCTCATAGGTCTGAATACCGGGCTTGTCCTGCGCGGTGACCATCTTCAGTGTACAATTCCGATCCAAGACCTTATGGAGTTCACAGAGTTTTCCATCCCGGTTAACCAAAAGGATCTCGCAGGGGAACCGGTCCTGAAAATCCGCCGCGATGACGCGATAAGGCGTTCCGTGGGGATAGGTATACACTTCGCCCTCTACAGTAACCTCTATCATTCTCTTCTCTTCCATGGAATAACCTCCTCTATGATCGCCCCGCTTGGGAGGCGGACTGCCGAGCTTTCCGGATTTCTCCTTCTATGATACGCCATTTCTCAAAAAAATACAAGGAGGATTCGACTGTGAAAATTTCATGGCAAAGGACTGCAGTCCGCCTGCCACGGGCTATAGATCGTCACAATTCAGGACATCCAAGCAGAAACCCAGACAGCGGCTGTCTGGGTTTCTGCCTATAATCCAACTCTTGCCGCAAGACAGGCCAATTCCTCTGAATGCAGAAACAGCCCCGCAGTTTTAAAGCTCCACCACATTCATAACCGCCTGCTCCACACAAAGAGCGTTTTTGGCATCCAACGCCAAAGACAACTCCGCAGTCCCTCCCTCCATCCGAGGATACAGCACGGCGGTATAGCGCAGCGTCTGGGGACTGCCTGTAAACTGTTTCATAGGAACATACAGGGGAAGCGTCTCCGTAAAGGCACTGCAAGGCGTCTGCCTGAGAAAAATCACCCCCGCCTCCTCCGAGGCGTGCATAGCACAGACATTTAATGTGTACTGGACCATGTAAACTTTTCCAGGGTTCAGCCGGATCTGCGTAGGTTCCTGTTCATCCCAGCGGATGTTTTTTCCCCGCTGGACCTGCTGCCGCCAAGGCAGGCGGCAGCCCCGGTTCCACAGCATTCCCTCCCGCTGGCCTGCCAGCTGGAGACCGCTCCTTTCACAGGGGTTCGGCTTACAGCCACAGGGAGGCGGACAGGATCCCGGTCCGCAGGGAGGCAAACAGGGCTGTACTGGAGACGGACAGACCTCCAGCACTCGTTCTAACTTGCTTTTCAACAACATCTGATTCTGCGTCACCGCCTCCAAAAGAGCCGTGACGCTTTTGTTGACAGCCAGCACATCCTGCGGTTCGGCGCAAGGCTTTGCGCCCGGCAGGGTTCCAAGGATATATTGCAGTTTTTCGCCCTCGGCGTTGAGGATATGACTCAGGGCAAGCTCCTCCATGGCGATGGACGCAATGATCATCGTCAGGGCCTCCTCCTGTGTCAAATCCGCCCCGTTGGGCGGAAAGGAAGGCATAGACATAACGAAAACTCCATAGCGCTGTCCTTAGTCCGGAGGCTGGGACAGCGATGTGCGGCAGAACGCTTTACGCCGCCGCACTATCCTATGCCGGCCGGGGCGGTTCGGTTCTGCCTATCCCCGGAACTTACCGCTTTACCATTGCATAAAATATCCCGGACGTCTTGCCGCAGAGAACATCCAGCGCCGCTACGGCGCTGCGCTTCCGGCTGGCGTCCCAGTTTGAAAGGAGATTTCGAATATGTCTCTTCCAAGCTTTCCCGCCGTCGACCCGCCGATCCAGCGGGAGGACGCGGTCAATCAGATTCTTTCCTCCATTGCGATGGAGGAACTCGGCCTGAGCCATATCCTCAACGCCGAGGGCGAAAAACTGCAATATATCCTCGGGACCTTGCCGGGACTCAGCGGTCCTCCTGCCACGGTCAGCGAAGTGCTGGCCGCTAACGAGAGTGTCCGCGGCCTGCTGGAGACCGCTGTACAAAACCAGCTCTTCTTGAAGGCAAAAATGCAGGGTGCTCTGGAGGCCTCCCCCATGCAAGGACCCACCGGACCTACCGGACCCACCGGACCCACCGGGCCTGCAGGCGGACCTGCGGGTGCCACCGGTCCTACCGGTCCCACCGGAGCTACCGGGGCGGATGGCGCCACCGGTCCTGCCGGTTCTGCCGGTGCGAACGGCGCTGACGGGGCAACCGGCCCCACCGGGCCAACTGGCGCTGCGGGTCCCGCCGGAGCTGCAGGTCCCACTGGCCCTGCCGGAGCAGCCGGTTCCACCGGAGCTACCGGTCCCGCAGGTCCTGCCGGAGCAACCGGCGCTACAGGTCCCACAGGTTCCGCCGGACCCGCTGGCGCAGCCGGACCCACCGGGGCTACCGGCGCCACCGGACCCACTGGCGCTACCGGAACCACTGGTGTTACGGGTCCCACCGGGGCTACCGGACCCAATGTCACCGCAACATCCGCATACGCTGCCAACACTAACGGCACTGTGTTGGCCGTTATCCTCACAGGCACCCTGGTCCCCCTGCCCGACAGTCAGCTCTTATCCCCCGACATCACCGTGAACGCGGGCAATACGGTCTTCACAGTGCAGACCGCCGGGCGCTATCTGCTCTCCTATGATATCAATACCACTGCGGCTTTGGCGAGCGGCACCCGTCTGCTGATCAACGGCGTTGCCAACACGGCCTCCACCGTAGCTCCTCTGGTGTCTTTAAGTCATTTCTCCAACGAACTCCTGCTCAATCTCTCCGCCGGGGATACGGTCTCTTTAGAGATGTTCGGTATCGCATCTGTGACAACACTGCTGCCCGGCTCCGCCGGCGCTTCACTGACGCTGATCCGGTTGAGCTAAGGAGGAAAGTCTTATGTCACAGCCCACGTTTCCCCAAATTGATCCCTCCCTGACCAGGGAGGAAAGTCTCAATGAGATCATCTCCTCCATCGCCGCCGAGGAACTTAGCCTGAGTCATCTCCTCAACGCCGAGGGCGAAAAGCTGCAATATATCCTGGGAACCCTGCCGGGACTTGATGAAACAGCTACGATTGAAGAGGTCCTGCGGGTCAATCGGAGTGTGCAGGATACCATGTCCGGCATTGCAGAACAACAAATGATGCTATCCTCCAAGCTCAGCGCGGCCCTAAACGCCCCCGTTCTGCCTGGACCTGCCGGGGCTGCGGGTCCCGCCGGGCCGGTTGGGCCTGCGGCCGGTGCCACTGGTGTCACCGGGCCTACCGGACCCACCGGACCCACCGGACCAGACGGAGCCATGGGTCCCACTGCGCCGTTTATTTATGCACAACAATAACCTTTGCTTGGTGATGGGTTGTTAAGTCTACTATATCGCAGGCTTTTTTTCTATCACCGTGAGTATGTTGTGATTATTCTCAATGTAATCAAGTATGCGTTGATACTCGTCGGCAAAATTGAAGTCCACCG
>CAJUQM010000018.1 GCA_910588005.1 uncultured Oscillibacter sp. | reverse complement strand
TTCATTCCGGTCAGAGTCTGCATACTAATTTGCGAAATAATCTTGACACTACCTTCGGCTTCGGGGGCGTTTTTGCGGACGCTTTCGATCCCATTCAGGCAGGCGGCGCGGGAAGTATAGACCTCTGAGGTGGCGATGACCTCTCCATTTCCGGCTTTCAGGTCAAATTTAATGCCGGACTTGACGGTTTTAACCAAAAATTTTCCCATAAAACTGCTCCTTCATCTGATTTTGGATCTGGCAACGCCAGTATAGCGATGAAGGATTCGGTTGTCAACGTCAACTGCCGTTTTTAGGAAAATTTTGATGAAAACTGCGGTGTTTTCCACTGCCGTTCTCTCCAACTACGCGCTCTGCCGCAGAACGCGCTCCGACAGCCCCTGTGCTGCCTGCGGGGGAGTTCCGCCGTGTTTCACCACCCGGTGCCGACGCCGTCGCAGCGCCAGCCCTGCTCCGTGAGGTACATATAGCCGCAGCGGAAGTACTCCATGGCTCCCGCCGGGGCGCCGTTCCCGCTGTACTCCCCGGTATTGCCCGCCATCAGCCAATGGGCGCACTGTTCATTCTCGGGGACAAAGACCGTCTGATAGCTGAATGCGAAGCGCTCATAACCCTTGGTATTGGCGGGGAAGAAATCGTCCATGTCCTCTGGGGCCAGCCAGCTTAGGTCCTCCGTTTCGGCGGTGTTTCTCACATAGGTGCAGGCGTACGTGCTGCCGGAGGATACCTGCGTCTTAGCCCCCTCGTAGGCGTCCACCCACGCCTGGGCGATTTCCTCCTGGCTCTGCCCCCGGTTGGGAATGGCGATGCCGTCTGTCAGGGTCTCGATCTCCGCCTCGTCAAACCACAGCCGCCAGAATCCGAAGAGATCCTGCCGGAAAATATCGTCCTCCGGGTCCGTGCAGACTGCCAGGTACCAGCGGCTCTCTCCGCCGTCATAGACCCGCAGCAGCTCGCTGCCCTCCCACATCTGGAGAGCTGTGGTCCCGTCCGCCGACTCCAGGGTCAGGGAGGCTCCCTCCGGGGCTGCCGACGGGGCGCTCTCCGGCTGGAATTGGAACGTACGGGGGAAATACAGCACCCGGTTTCTCCCGTTTCCCCGCTCCAGGGAGGCGGTGCAGCGGACGGTGTCTCCCACTGCGGGAACGTAGGTAAACACCGGCGAGGCCGCCGCCGTGATACGCTCTGCCAGCTGGCCGAAGTCTATGGCCTGGGAGGAAAGGCCTTCCCACTGGGATGGGACTGCTTCCCCCGGGGCTTCCTCCGGTCCCCACGCGGTTACCGTTTCGCCCAGGGAAAAGCTGTCCGCCGGTACATCCGCGTGGAAGAAGACCTCCGAGACAAAACGCCGCAGCATCTCCACCGGGTCTGTGGCCCAGTCCGCCAGTCCGGCGTCCGCCCTGCCCTGGAGCCGTTTGTAATAGTCGTCGGCGGACAGGTGTTCCTGTTTGCCGGAGGAGAGGGGATCAGAGACACGGGGACGAATGGGCTGGCTTTGCCCGTCGTTGTAGATGATGCGCTCCACGCCCCAGACGCCGCCCTCCCCCTGCGTTACCGGCTGGACCAGCCGGAGGGTCCACACTACGTCGGTGGAGCCGTTCACCGCCTTGTAGGGCCAGTAGATGACGTCCATGTAGTTGCAGCCGCTGCGGAAATAGGGCTGGCTCAAATAGGCATCACAGTCGAATTCCTCCGTTCCCTCCCGGGCGAGGATGGTGTCCCATACCCAGCCGGTCAGGGTGGACTGGGCCTTGTGGTACTGTTCTTCCTTTTCCAAGGGGAAGTTGACGTCTGTGGGGAACTGGACGGCATAGTACAGGCCGCCGGTTTTGGCCCCGCAGATCCAGCCGCTGCCGTCCATATCGTCAATGAAGAACTCCTCAAAGTAACCCTGGTCCAGCGCGTAGACCGTCAGCAGCCAGCCGCCCCACTCTGCCTCTTCCTTCTCCAGATTCAGCCAGTAACCTGCCAGAGCGCCGGGGATTGCCTCCCCGGGGACTGCCCGCACGTCTCCCGCCAGTTCTTCGGGCAGGTCCAGCAGCTCCTCCTGAAGCGTGCGATCCGGTTCCTCCGGCGGGGCGGTAAAGGAGCAGCCTGCCGCCAGAGCCAGCACCAGGGCCAGCGCCGCCGCCGCGGCAGCCGCCGTCCGGGGTCTCCGGGCGATCAGCGTCACCCGCTGATGGACACGGCGTTTTCCGCCGGTCATTGTGGTGGCGGTTTGGAGCAGGGTGGTCCGCCCCGCGGCGATCATGTCCACCAGCGTCCGGCCATAGGCGAACCGTTCCCCCTCGCCCAGGCGCCGGATGGCTCCGGCGTCACAGGCCAGTTCGCAGTCCCGGCGGCTGAGCGAGGCCGCCCACCACACCAGAGGATTGAACCAGTAGAGACACAGGCACAGGCACCGCAGCACCGCCCACCAGTGGTCTTTGTGGCGGTAATGGGTCTCCTCGTGGGCGAGAACATGGCGCAGCCGGGTGGGGTCCTCCAGAGCGGCGGGAGTGACATACACCGCAGGCCGGAAGAACCCGCTCAGGCAGGGGGAGGTCAGGCCGCCGGACACATATACCGGCAGAGGGCACTCCGTCGGCACCGGCACGGCGCTCCGCCGCAGCCGGCGCCGGAATAAGCCGTTCACCGCCAGAAACCACGCGCCCATGGCTGCCGCGCCGCCCAGCCAAAGAGGCTTTGCCCACCGGACAACAAGCTCTGAAAGGGGAACTTCTTCCGCCAATGCCCTGGCCTGGGCCTCCAGGTTGGCCAGGTCCCCGGCGGGCAGGGTGTCAGGGTCCGCGCCCCGCCGGCGGTATTCTCCGGCGATCTCCCGGTAAGTGCTGTCATAGGAGCGGATGGAAATAGGCGTTTGGGAGATGCGCTCCAGAACCGGCGGCTGTTCAATGCGGTCCAGCACCGCCAGGGCGCTGAGAGCGCTGTTGCCCAGGTTTACCGGGATCAGCAGCCGCAGGGCGACGAGAAGCCAGAGGGCGTACTGGACCTGCGGCTTAATCCTTCCCCGCAGCAGGGGGTCCAGGGCCGCCAGCAGGAGGATCAGCAAAGAGGATGTCAGAAGGATTGTTTTCATTGGGATTCCTCCTCCGCCTTTTGCAAAATAGCGTACAGGCCGTCGATATCAGCTTTGCTCAGGCTGGTTCGCTCCACCAGGGCGCTGACCAGCAGCCCTACGCTTCCGTGATAGGCCCGCTCCAGCAGGGAGTCTGTTTCCGCCGCGGCAGCTGCCTCCCGATTCAGGGCCGCCTGGAAAACTTTAGTCCGGCCCTGGGTGGTATAGCCGATCAGGCCCTTTTCCTCCATCCGCCGCACCATGGTGGTGACGGTGCTTTTTGCCCAGCCCGCGGAATCCTTCAGCGTTCGCACCAGTTCCATCAGGGTTTTTGGTCCCGTCCACAGCACTTCCATCACCCGCCATTCACTGGCGGAGAGGGTTACCCTCTTTTCCTCCGTCATAGACAATTCTCCTTTTGCTCCTGAGGGGGCATCTTGTTGGACTACTTTTGTAATCCAAAGTGTACCAGATTGGGCGACTAATGTCAACCAATTTTTAGAAGATGGCGGGGGAGCTGATAAAAGATATTGACAAATCCGGCCGCAGAGCGTATACTTTCGGCAATTGAATTAGGATCTTCGGGGCGGGGTGTGATTCCCCACCGGTGGTAAAGCCCATAAGCCGCAAGGCATGACCTGGTGAAATTCCGGGGCCGACAGTATAGTCTGATAGGAGAAGATCGTGTGAACGCAGGAAGCATTATTGCGCCTGCGCCCATTGCGTTGCGCCCTGGAACGAGTTTGTTGTTCCAGGGTTTTTCGTTTTCAGGGCGCGGGTTCTGCGTCCGTTTCACGGAGCCTTGAACGATTTTTGTTCAAGGCTCTTTTTTTGGAGGGATACGCGATGAAGGACACAGACTATATGGCGCTGGCCGTCTCTCTGGCGGAGCGGGGCCGGGGCTGGACAAATCCAAACCCGGTGGTGGGAGCCGTCCTGGTCAAGGAGGGCCGGATAATCGGACAGGGCTGGCACCGCCGCCTGGGCGGACTCCACGCGGAGCGGGAGGCTTTGGCGGACTGCCGGGAGTCTCCGGAGGGGGCAACCCTGTATGTGACCCTGGAACCCTGCTGCCATCAGGGGCGCCAGCCCCCCTGTACCAGCGCGGTTTTAGAGGCAGGCGTCCGCCGGGTGGTAGTGGGGTCTGCGGACCCGAATCCCCTGGTCGCCGGAAAGGGGCTGGATCTGCTCCGCTCCCACGGCGTGGAGGTGGAGACCGGGGTTCTGCAAGCGGAATGTGAGGCCCTGAACCGGGTGTTTTTTCACTATATTCGCACGGGGCGGCCCTATGTGACCATGAAGTACGCCATGACCCTGGATGGGAAAATTGCCACCCGCACCGGAGCCTCCCAATGGATCACCGGAGAGGAAGCCCGGCAGAGGGTCCACCGGGACCGCCATGCCAACGCGGCCATTCTGGCGGGAGCCGGCACCGTATTGGCGGATGATCCGATGCTCAATTGCCGGATGGAGGGGGGGCGGAACCCCCTGCGGATTGTCTGCGATACCCGCCTGCGGACACCTCCCGGCAGCCGGATTGTCCGCACCGCCAGGGAGATTCCCACGGTTCTGGCCGCTGGCCCCGTGAAGCCGGAGCGGGCCGCGCCCTTTGAGGCGGCGGGATGCCAGGTCTGGTCCCTGCCCTTAAGGGGCGGAAGCGTGGATCTGGCGGCACTGATGGACCGGCTGGGGGAGGCGGAGATCGACAGCGTACTGCTGGAGGGCGGCGGGACGCTGAACTGGGCCATGCTGGAGGCCGGATTGGTCCGGCGGGTGCAGGCCTATATCGCCCCAAAGCTCTTGGGCGGAGCCGCCGCCAAATCCCCGGTGGGGGGACTGGGGGCTGCGCTTTTGGAGCAGGCGGCGAGGGTGAGAGATGTGACCGTCACCCAGGCCGGGGAGGATTTTCTGCTGGAAGGAGAGATTGAGACCGATGTTTACGGGAATCGTTGAGGAGACCGGCACCGTCCGGGCCGTCCGGCGGGGAGCGCACTCGGCGGCGCTCTCCATCGGTGCGTCTGTGGTGCTGTCCGGTCTGAAGATCGGGGACAGCGTGGCGGTGAACGGGGTCTGCCTCACCGTTACGGAGCGGAACGCCGGCGGATTTACCGCCGACGTGATGCATGAGACCCTGGACCGCTCCACTCTTGGAGCGCTGGTCCCCGGCAGCCCTGTGAACCTGGAGAGGGCCATGGCGGCGGACGGACGCTTCGGCGGTCATATTGTCTCCGGCCATATTGACGGCGTGGGGACCATCGCCGCCACCCGCCGGGACGACAACGCCGTTTGGTACACGGTGCGGGCGGCGCCCGGGCTGCTGCGCTATATTGTGGAAAAGGGTTCCGTCACCATAGACGGGGTCAGCCTGACAGTGGCCGCGGTGGAGGCGGACCGCTTTTCCGTCTCTCTGATCCCCCATACCGCCGCCGTGACGGTTCTGGGACAGAAGCGGGCGGGAGACGCTGTGAACCTGGAGACGGACGTCATCGGCAAGTATGTGGAGCGGCTGCTGGCTTTTCAGGAGTCCCCTGGGCCGGAGAGGCACGTCACCCTGGACTTTTTGATCCAGAATGGATTTTGACATGAGACATTAAAGGAGGTTTTACCCTATGGAGCATCCCTATTGCACGGTGGAGGAGGCGCTGGAGGAGCTGCGGGCGGGCAGGATCATCATCTCTATCGACGATCCGGACCGGGAGAACGAGGGAGACATGATCTGCGCGGCCCAATTTGCCACCACAGAGAATGTCAATTTTATGGCGGTGCACGCCAAGGGGCTGATCTGCACCCCCATGAGCGGCGAGGTAGCCGCCCGGCTTGGCTTGGAACAGATGGTAAAGGTGAACACCGATAACCACGGCACCGCCTTTACGGTGTCCGTCGACCACGCGGACACCACCACCGGGATCTCGGCGGAGGAACGGGGCTATACCTGCCGCAGGTGTGCGGACCCCACCACAAGGCCGGAGGAGCTGCGCCGGCCAGGACATGTATTTCCCCTGGTGGCCCGCCGGGGGGGTGTGCTGGTCCGAAACGGCCACACGGAGGCCACGGTGGACCTCTGCCGCCTGGCGGGGCTGGCGCAGTGCGGGCTGTGCTGTGAGATCATGCGGGAGGACGGGACCATGATGCGCACCGCCGAACTCCTGGAAAAAGCGCGGGAGTGGGGCTTGAAGGTGACCACGATCAAGGCGCTTCAGGACTACTGCCGCAGGCACGACCGGCACGTGGTCCGGGAGGCCGCCGCCCAGATGCCCACCCGGTTTGGAGATTTCCGGATATACGGCTATGTCAACGACCTGACGGGCGAGCATCACGTGGCCCTGGTAAAGGGGGAGCTGGGCGATGGGAAGGATGTGCTCTGCCGGGTTCACTCGGAGTGCCTTACCGGGGATGTTTTCGGCTCCCGCCGCTGTGACTGCGGCCAGCAGCTGGCCGCAGCCCTGGGGCAGATCAACGCGGAGGGCCGGGGCGTGCTGCTCTATATGCGCCAGGAGGGCCGGGGCATCGGCCTGATTAACAAGCTCAAGGCGTATGCCCTCCAGGAAAAGGGGTTTGACACGGTGGACGCCAACGTGGAACTGGGCTTTGCCCCGGATTTGCGGGAGTACTGGGTGGGGGCGCAGATTCTTCGGGATCTGGGCGTCCGGACCATGCGGCTTTTAACCAATAACCCGGACAAGGTATACCAACTCTCCGGTTTTGGACTGGAGATCACGGAGCGGGTGCCGATCCAGGTGGCCGCTACAGCCGAGGATTTGTTCTACCTGCGGACAAAGCAAAACCGCATGGGTCATCTCATTGACTATTAAACGACTTATAAGGAGGATATCATCATGAGAGTTTACGAGGGCAAGCTGGTTGCCGAGGGGGCAAAAATCGGCGTGGTCGCCGCGCGGTTTAATGAATTGATCGTTGCGAAGCTGCTCAGCGGCTGCCGGGACGTGCTGCTGCGCCATGGCGTGCGGGAGGAGGATCTGTCCGTGGCCTGGGTCCCCGGGGCGTTTGAGATTCCGCTGATCGCCGCCAAGATGGCAAAGAGCGGGAAGTACGACGCGGTGATCGCCCTGGGGGCGGTGATCCGGGGCAGCACCAGCCACTATGACTATGTGTGTGCCGAGGTTTCCAAGGGAATCGCCGCCGTGTCGCTGGAGAGCGGCGTTCCGGTGCTGTTCGGCGTGCTGACTACGGATACCATCGAGCAGGCTATTGAGCGGGCCGGCACCAAGGCGGGCAACAAGGGAGCCGACTGCGCGGAGGCCGCCATTGAGATGGTGAACCTGATTCGGGTGCTGGAGTGACAGCGGAGCCGCCCGCAGGCATGGCTTTGCGGAGGGAATCCGGGGCTGGAGCGACAGTCCTTGGCTCGGATTTCCAGAGGCGGTTCTTCCGGCACCGCGGCGTTTCTTCTCCGGAGGGCGGCGCCGGATGCCGGATGCAAAGAGGGAACAGGATTGCCTGTTCCCTCTTTGCGCCGTGGCGTCACTGCGGAGAGCCGGGGAACTCCGGCAGTGTATCCGGATAAATCCACTCTCCGGAGCTTTAAAGGTGGGGAAAGCTCTTGTCAAAATTGGGCGGTGTTGGTATAATACTGCCGGTGTTTCTACAATTCCGCGGTTCTCCGCGGCAGGAAAGCGAGGAATATGAGAAATGAACATGTGCAGACGGATCATTTCTATACTGTTGGCGGTATCCATGCTGTCTGCCGCCCTCCCCGCGGCTCAGGCGGCAGGGACGGTTTCGGGACAGGCTGCCGGCAGTATCTCAGCCACTGTCCGGGTGGATTTTCCACAGCGGCTGGAGGAAATTCAGAAACGAAGCGTGCAAGTGGAGATTTTTCGGGATGGAAGTGATCTTGGAGGACTTCCCTTGAGCTGGGAGAACAGCTATGCTGAAATAGGCGGTTTTCCGGCGGCGGTGGCCCTGCGGAATGAGGACGGAGGTCCCTTGGGCGGCGGGAACTGGCCCGGATATCTGGACTTCACCGTGGAGAATCTCCCGCAGGGGGAGTACACGCTGGAGTTTACCGGAGAGGGCTATGTTCCCTATACCCAGCGTCTCATCCTGGGGGACTGTTCCCAGCATGTCACTTTGGGTACCGGGGATGGAACGTTTACGCTGGGAGACGTGGACGGAGACGGTTTTGTAGACCGCCGGGACCGGGAACTGCTGTCAGAGGCCCTGGGTTCCGATGACCGGAGAGATCTGGAACAGTTTGATCTGGATGGCGACGGGGAGATCGGCGTGGTGGATTTGGCCTATCTCACCCGGGCCATGGACGCGGAAGGCGAGGCGGCCGTTCGGGATACCGCGCTGCTTCTCCCGCCGGTGGACACGGCGGTTTTACTGGATACCCTGGCCCAATCCGGCGTTGAGGTCCTCTTCGGAAATGCGGAAGATCTGTTTTTGAGCAACGGGCAGACCGTGGCGCTCTCCGGCCAGGGCGAGGCGTGGGACTTGCCCATTCCCCTGACAGAGGCGGTGGAGATGGAAGAACTCCAGATTGTCTCTCCAGAGGGACCGGGGGCTATTCTCGCCGGTTCCGCGGCGGTGGAGTATACGGACGGTACCAGCGAGGAGATCCCCTTTGACCTCTCCCTGCCGGAGGGGGTCTACGCCATTGGCCCTATGCCGGGCAGCAGCGTGATCTCCATCCCTCTGGGACGGCGGGTGCCGGTGAAGGAGGTTGTCATCTCCGTGAACCGCACCGAGGGCGGCGGCTATGCCGTGGTGGAGTCCATCCGTTTTCTCCGGGATATCGTGCCGGAGAATCCCGCGGCGCCCAACAGCGAGATTAAAAACCTCACCGCAGAGGCGGGAGACTGCCGGGTAAGCCTGCGGTGGGACGAGATGCCCAACGTCTCCGGCTACCGGGTGGACTACCGGCTGCGCAGCAGCGGTGAGTCCCGGTCGATGAGCGTGGGTGTCAACAGGGCGGAGATCACCGGCCTGGAAAACCTGAAGACCTATCTCTTTACCGTGACCCCGGTGGACGGCGGCTGGCAGGGCAAGACCTCCGCCGCCGTGGCGGCCACGCCGCAGCCCGCCCGGGTTCCGGACGCGCCGGATATGGTGAATGTGAGCACGTTGGACGGCGCTCTCAGCGTCTCGTGGAAGGCTGGGAAGAACGCCACATATTATGAGGTGTATTACCGGCCGGCAGAGGGCGGCTCTTTCCAGCAGTCCGGCGGGCAGCAGTCCGGCACCAGCACTACGATCAACGGTCTGACCAATGGCGTCACTTATGAGATTTACATTGTGGCGGGCAACAGCCTGGGCCGCAGCGGTCCCTCCCGCACGGCCCTGGGTACGCCGGAATCTCCGGATTACAGCCGCCCGGAGGGAATTCCCACCGCCGGCGTGCTGGACTGGCACGATATTGAGCAGGTCTGGCTGGGGAATCCCAACAACGTCTCTCCCGCCTCCTATACGGCGGACAATCCGTTCCGCCCGGAGTATATGGCGGACGGGAATTTCAGCACGCATTGGACGTCTCACTCTTACGGCGACGGCAACTGGTGGGACAGTAAGCAGGTCTTTGCCACCTTTAACCGCCCGGTGGACCTGGGAGCGGTGATCTGGGTACCGCGGCTGGACGGGAGCTATGCGTCCAACCTGCGGGTGTATACGGTTACCGTCTGGAGACAGGGAGACGATTTGAACGGCCCCGGCACGCTGGCCGCTCCTGACACTGCCCGGGGAGGCAGTGCCTCTGATGTGGATACCTGGCTTCCGGTTCAGGGAAATCCCGTTTCGGAGCGGTTTGCCGTGCTGCCCTTTGAACCGGTGACGGATGTGGTGAAAATCGCCGTCACCATTGAGCAGCGGGCCTACACGGCGGTGAGCCTGTCAGAGCTGATGTTCCTGGAGTACGATTCTTCCCGCAGCTTGCAGCAGGAGATCTCCGGCCTCTTTGCGGGGGGAATGGACGGCCTGCATACGGAGCTGCTTTCCGGCGTCACCCAGGCGGAGATCGACGCCCTGCGTCAGAGGCTGGACAGCGATGAGAGAAATTACTACCTCTATACCGCCAACATGGCCGACGAGCTGGATCTGGCGGAGGCCCTTCTTCACGGCCAGCCGTCCGGCAGCCGCATTCATATCGGTCTGGATGCCCGCAGCGGTGCTCTGGACGGCGCGAAGTACAGCCAGGGCGGCAGTGAGCTGCAGCCCCTGGGCGTGGCTGCCGGAGCGGGAAGTGAGATCACTGTCTATGCCTCTATCCCCAGCGGGCAGACTGTCACCGTCTACGCCAGTCAATATAACGCCGAGGCAAACCAGTGGCTGCAAAAAGTGGGGACGCTTTACGACGGGCGGAATATTTTGACCATTCCCAAGATCGGCAGTCAGAATACACCCCGGGGCGGCAGCCTGTATGTGACCTGCGGCGGACCGAACCCGGAGCAGGTTCGGCTCACTGTCCGCAGAGCGGTGAGGATTCCCACTTTGGAGCTGTCCGGCTGGTACGGCATGGACGATGGACAGCGGAAGGCCTGTATTCAGGAGTATGTGGAGGAGCTGGAGGCATATACCGCGGCCTGCGGTATCACGGATGCGGTCAAAACCAGCGACTGGCACAATGTCACGGAGATCTCTCTGCCCACGGTGCTGCTGTCTCTGCCCGCTCTGGCGGCGCTCAACGGCAGCGGAAAAAGCCCGGCGGAGAGGGCGGAGACCCTGTACGCCAACGTACTGGCCTGGGAAGACCTGATGCATATCTGCAAAACAACCCAGGGGATTGACAACACCTATGGGTTAAACGACATGACCACCCGTCAGAACATCCGGTGTATGCAGATGTTCTCCGGAGCGTTTATGTATGCTGCGGGGAGCCACATCGGCATCGGCTATGGCTCCTGTGCGGGCATGGTCTGCGGCAGACCCATCAGCGCCCTGGGAGCCGGCGCTACGGCAAACGGCCTCTTCGGCTGGGGCATCGCCCATGAGATCGGCCACAACATGGACAAGCTGGGCAAGGCTGAGATCACTAACAACATATACTCTCTGATGGCCCAGACATACGACGGGGACCGGAACACCCTGCCCTCCCGGTTGGAGGTCAGCGGCAAATACCCGGCCATCTTTACCAAAACATCCCAGGGACTTCCCGGGGACTCCAACGACGTGTTTGTGCAGCTGGGACTGTATTGGCAGCTCCACTTGGCCTATGACAGCGGCGGCATGGATTTCTACAACCAGTTCTTCAAGGCATGGAAGGATGGAAGGTATTTCGCCGGCGCATCGTCCTATCAGGACCGGGTTGCCCTGACGGCCTCCGCAGTGGCAAACCGGAACCTCAACGCTTTCTTTGACCGCTGGGGCATGACCCTCAGCGACAGTGCGAGAGAGACCATCGAGAAGTATCCCGGAGAGGAGCGGGCCATTTGGTATCTTAGCGACCAGAGCCGCCGGGCACGTCTGGCAGGCACGCAGGCCGCCGCAGGCAGCGTCTCCACCACGGCGGCGCTGACGGCAGACAATGAGATCACCCTTACCATCGCGTCCAATATCACCGGTGCGGTCCAGGGGTATGAGATCCGCCGCAGCAGCGACGGCGGACAGAGCTACCGGCCCATCGCCTTTACAGCGGAGAGCACCTATAAGGATGTGGTGGGTTCTGCCAACCACCGGACCTATGTGTATGAGGTTGTGGCCTATGATATGTTGGGCAACAGGGTCAACGACGGGGCTGCCTCCCGGTCTAACGAGGTTCGGGTGGCGTATGATAAAACCGTGCCGGAGAGCGATTACACCGTGGAGCGCAGCGGAGACACCGTGACCTTTACACTGCTTCGGGAGACCGCCGTCTCTGGCTTGAAGGTGAAAAACCCACCTGCCGGCGGCGATTACTCAGTGACGGTTCGAGATGGCTCCGGCAATGTTCACACAGCCCGCTCCGGCAGCTTTGCCGCGGGCAACCAGGCGGTAGATGACCAGAGCAGTTATTTGACTTATTTCCAAAAGCCCGGCGCGGGACCGGAGGACTCCCGGATCTGGACCTATGATGCGAAAACTGTCACCGTCACAGGCATACCGGCCTCCGTGCCCGACAGCGGCCTCCGGCTTATCAGCTATGCCGGGGATGACGTGGCCTTTCTGGAGAGGGGGTCCGTGGGCGTCCTCGCCAAGGACTACCACTATCTCACCAGCTCCGGCGGCGCGGTAATTCCTGCCGGGACGCTGGTAGTCACCGGAACCTATCGAGGCGATCCTCTGTATCAGACCGTGAAGATTGAAGGACGCTTTACCCGGACCTCCGTAGACGGAGACGGCGCTTTGACAGAGACCATGGAATCCCGGTACTTGGATGGCAGGGTTCTGCTGTTTGCCGAGATCCCGGAGGACGGCGCAGTCAGCGACATCAGCGACGGACTGTTTGTGTTTATCCCCGATGTCCAGAGAGAGGCAGAACTTCAGGACGGGCAGAGCGACTGCAGCGGCGTTAACCTGCTTCCGAGCCAGATGCGGGCGGTTCTCTCCCGCACAGACCTGCCTGACACCGCTGAGAGCCAGCGTGTTACGGCGGAGACCCTCTGGACAGACACCCCCGGCGGCACGGATTTGCCCGCCATCGTACTGGAGGACTGAGCCTATGAGAAGGATAAGAGTTTTCCCGGCGGCCCTTGCCGTCTTGTGTCTATTGTGGATCCTGCCGGCACCGGCGGAAGCCTGGAATAGCGACGCCCAGTTGGTCTTCCAGGAGGAGGGGAAGCGGGTGTATCTCACGCTGGAGGGATTGGAGGACCAGGTTTTTGGACTCCAGCTGGAGCTGACCTTGGAGGGCAGCTGCCCGGACACCGTCTTTTCCCCGGAGGTCCGGGGCGCCTATGTTCCGGACTGCCGGGTGGAAGAGGACCGGGAGACGACCACGGTTACCATTTATATGAGCGCGGTCCGTGGCAGCGATCCCATCAATGACGGGCGGCGGCTGTATCTTGGCTACCTGGAGCCGGGAGAGGCCTATTCCCTGCCGGACAGGGTGTGGCTGACACTGCTGGACCGGGATCTCCGTGCACATACGGAGACCGTCCGCACCGACAGTGAGTTCCGAGACTGGGACGATGGATACGGGTACCGGATCTATACCAATGATCCGGACTACGGCACACTCCGTGTCCGGCCCACAGCTGCGGAGGAGGGGGAGACCGTGACGGTTACCGCTCTGCCGGACCAGGGCTGTGAGCTGGAGGAAGTGGCCGCGTTCTCCGGGCGGCGGGAACTCCGTCTTACGGACCAGGGGAACGGAACTTGGACGTTTCTCATGCCGGACGGAGAGGTGGAGGTGGAGGCCTCCTTCCGCCCCCGGCCGGAAAGCACCTTGCCATTTTGGGATATTCCCACTGGATTTTGGTGCCATGACGAGGTGCAGTATGTCTATGAGCGGGGGCTGATGAACGGTACCGGGCCGGCTACATTCAGCCCGGACGGCTCCACTACCCGGAGCATGATTGTGACCATTCTGTACCGAATGGAGGGTTCTCCCGCCGTAGGCGGCGCTGATTTCACCGATGTGCCCCTCGGTCTCTACTACGCTCCCGCTGTGGCATGGGCCAGTGCCAACGGCATTGTCAACGGCTACTCCGACGGCACGTTCCGCCCCGGAGCATCCATTACCCGGGAGCAGCTGGCGGCATTCCTGTACCGCTATGCGCGGTACAGGGGCGGAGAGACCTCCGCCCGGGCGGACCTGTCCGTCTATGCCGATGCGGCCGGAATTGCGGGATACGCGGTGGAGGCGATGGAGTGGGCCAACGCCGTGGGTCTGGTCAACGGCACCTCCGGCTCTACCCTCTCCCCCCGCGGCACTGCTACCCGGGCACAGGCTGCGGTGATCCTGACGCGGTTTGCCCGGAATTTCTAATCCGGAGTGGGGGCCATGGAATTGACTCAAAAGCTGCGCCCGCACATTGTGATCTCCGATATCCGGATGAGGTCATTGTAGTGGGCGTTGACGCCGGGTGCATCTGGATCACCAAGGACAACGTGGACGCCTGCACCGGCTGATTGATTCAGGCGCTGAAAGGCGGGCAGCAAAGCTGCCCGCCTTTTTTCTCTGTCCCGGACCCCGCCAGGAGGCCGGCCGAAAGGGGAGTTTCCGGTCCCTTACGTCCCCTTTTCCTCCGGCTGGTCAAAGTCAATGATAAACAGGTCGTTTGGAGTGCACTCTAAAACTTGGCACAAAATCTCAATTGTCTCCAAATGAACTGCACGGCTCTTCCCGCTGACCATTTTTGTTACGTTTGGGTAGCTCATACCCATCTGCTTTGCCAACCAATAGCGCGTTTTGCCGCGCGCATCTAACATCGGCTGAATATTGAAGCGAATCATATTATACTTCTCCGCTATCTAATGAATTAATTATATAATATGCAAATGTTATCCTTTACATAAACACTCTTTGGATATATAATCAAAACATACTATAGTTAAAGGAGATAGGATTATGACTGAACGTGAAGAGCTTGAGATGTGGAAGAAGATGTACATGCGCCTGCTGCGGGGGACGGAGGATGCCATTGACATTTTGGTGCAAGCGGAGTGGGACTGCGAGGAGCTGTACATAAACGCCGGCTGCACCCACGATGAATACAATGCCGAGACCGGCGACACCGTCAAAGGAAAGTGGGTCACCTGCGCCGTGATGGGGGACCCGGAGAACAAGGGACACCTGAAACTCTCACGGATTTCCGTGCCGGAGCCGTAAAAACTCCTCTGAGGATGATTCCCCAGAGGAGTTTTGCGCAAAAATATTACTTTTCGTATGTTAATTTTCCGCCTTGGAGTCCATCTGACCCGCGGCAGAGACGGAATCGGGACGGGAGGCGTGCTCCGGGGCTTCGATCTCTTCCCGCAGGGACTCGATCCAGCTGTCCAGCCGTTTCAGCAGGTCCGCCCAGGCCTCCCGCTCCTCCTCGGTGGCTTTGTCCTCCTTCAGCCGCTCCAGCAGAGTGCTTTGGGCTGCTGTCAGAGCGGAGAGAAGGTCCTTTTGATCCGTGTCTGCGGCTTCCGCCCGGGCGGCCCCGGCGATCAGGTTTCGGCAGATGGACAGCAGCGCCTCGCCGCCCTCCGCCGTGACGCCGCCGGAGCGGTCCCCGCTCTTCCGGCCGGCCGCGTCCCGCAGGGCGTCAATCCAGCGGTCCAAACACTTCATCAGCCGCTCCCACTCCTCCTGCTCCTTCTTCCACTCCCTGCCCTCCCGGGTCCGCCGGAGAAGCAGGAGACGGGCCTCGTCCAGGGCGGCCAGCAGGCTGTCTCTCGTGAGGCCGCCGGAGCCGCTTCCCGCCTGGCTGGGGGCCGGGGCCGCTCCGGCAGCGCCGGAGGTGTAATTCTGATACAGCGCCAGCAGCTCGTTGGCCCCGGTGATCGAGGCGGCGGTTGGAATGATGCGGGAGGGCTGGCTCAAGCTGTTTCGGATTCCGCTGATGAAGTCATATTTCCCGGTGATGTCCTCCCGGAATTCCATGGTGTGAGGCAGAGTGGGAGCGTCCGTCACGCTCTGTCCGGTTTTCGCCAGGTGCCCCCGCAGAGCCGCCAGCTCCGCGTAGGAGGCGTTGGCGGGATCTATGTCGTTGATATGGCGGATCAAGTCAAAGGGACCGCTGTTTGCCACACCGGAGATGCGGACAATGGGGTCCTCCGGTGTGGAGTCCTCTGTGTAGTGGGCGCAGAATTCCTGGAATTTGCCGTTCTTTCCGGCGATGCCGCCGGAGCAGGCCACGTCCTCGCCCATACACAGATGGTGCGGTCCGCCGGCGGTCCCGGCGGAGGCCTTTTCCAGCCGGGCCTGGAAGGAGGCGCAGGTGGGAGAGGCCTTTCTGACCGCAGTAGGACGGGTTTCTACATGGGCCGTGGTATTGGCAAGGCTTTGAATACTCATGGTGAGGACTTCCTTTCTCAATCGTTGCGCGCCTCCCCAAGGCGGGAGAGGGCGCGAGAAATCTATAAAAACGCAGAAAGCGGCTGTGAGCATATCACTGCCGCTTTCTGTTCCCTGCGTTTTTGGTCTTTGCAATCCTTTGCAAAGATTTATTTTGCATATTCAACCACTTTGGTCTCCCGCAGGACATGGACCTTGATCTGACCGGGGTATTCCATTTCCTCCTCGATCTTCTTGGCCAGATCCCGGGCCAGGATGACCATCTGATCCTCGCTGACCTGTTCGGGCTTTACCATGACCCGGACCTCGCGGCCGGCCTGAATGGCAAAGGCCTTATCTACGCCGGGATAGGTGCCGGTGATGGTCTCCAGCTGCTCCAGGCGCTTGATGTAGTTCTCCAGATTCTCCCGCCGGGCGCCGGGGCGGGCGGCGGAGATGGCGTCCGCGGCCTGCACCAGGCAGGCCACAATGGTTCTCGGCTCCACATCGTTGTGGTGGGCCTCAATGGCGTGGATAATGTCCTCCCGCTCCTTGTAGCGCCGGGCAAATTCCACGCCCAAGGCCACATGGGTGCCCTCCATCTCGTGGTCCACGGACTTGCCCAGGTCGTGGAGCAGGCCGGCCCGCTTGGCGGCCTGGACATCGGCTCCCACGTCGGCAGCCATCATGCCGGCAATATGAGAGACCTCGATAGAGTGGCGCAGGACGTTCTGCCCGTAGCTGGTGCGGTAGTGGAGGCGGCCCAGCATCTTCACAAGCTCCGGGTGGAGGTTGCGGATGCCGCACTCGAACACGGCCCGCTCACCCTCGCTCTTGATAACGGCGTCCACCTCCCGGCGGGCCTTTTCCACCATCTCCTCAATGTGGGTGGGGTGAATGCGTCCGTCGGCGATCAGCTTCTCCAGAGCCAGCCGGGCGATCTCCCGCCGCACCGGCTCAAAGCAGCTGACCGTAATGGCCTCCGGCGTGTCGTCGATAATCAGGTCCACGCCGGTCAGCGTCTCGATGGTGCGGATGTTGCGGCCCTCACGGCCGATAATACGGCCCTTCATCTCGTCATTGGGCAGGGGAACCACACTGACGGTCATTTCGGACACCTGGTCCGCGGCGCACCGCTGGATGGCCTGGGCCACCACCTCCCGCGCCCGGGCCTCGCACTCCTCTTTCATCCGGGACTCCACCTCTTTGATTTTGAGGGCAGTCTCGTGGGTCACCTCACACTCTACCTGGTCGATGAGGTATTGCTTGGCCTCCTCGGCGGTAAAACCGGAGATCCGCTCCAGCATCTCCGTCTGGCTGCGCTTGATGGTTTTGATCTCCTCGTTTTCCCGGTCAATGGCCGCGTGCTTCTGGACCAGGGATTCCTCTTTTTTCTCGATGGCCTCGGTCTTGCGGTCCAGGTTTTCCTCTTTTTGCTGCAGACGGTTTTCCTGCCGCTGCAGATCGGCTCTGCGCGCTTTTTCTTCCTTCTCGTATTCGCTACGGCTCTTCATAATCTCTTCTCTGGCTTCCAAAAGGGCCTCTTTTTTCTTGGTCTCTGCGCTTTTGATCGCCTCGTTGATAATGCGCGTACCCTCTTCTTCCGCGCTGGAGATTTCCTTCTCGGAGACTTGCTTCCGATAGCGAATGCCGAGGGGGAAGAACACCACGCCGCCAACCACCAGCCCAACTAAGGCGGCGATTACGTATGGTATCATATTGGCTTCATTCCTCCTAAAATTCGGCATTGGTTCGCACTAAATCGAATAAACAACCGAAAGACACCCCTATCGTCTTTCGATAATTATCCAATACCAGTTTAATCGCTTCTGTGGCAACTGTCAAGGGAAATATACAAAATCTTTGCCATAGAATGGTGCTTTTTCACAAATCAGATATGAACTTGCGCTGTTCGCAAGACTTTGTGCATAAACCAGGGTCCTGTCCGTGGGGCAGGACCCTGGTTTGCGGATAACCGGTGACGGTGCATTTAAACGCGGCTCACTGGGGCTTTACAATCAGGTTTACCAGCCTGTTTTTCACCAGAATGGTTTTGATGATCTTCATGCCCTCCGTGGCCTTTTGAACCTTCTCCACCTGCAGGGCGGCGTCCACCACGTCTTTCTCTTCGCTGTCCACCGGCATGGTGATCGAGCCTTTCAGCTTGCCGTTGACCTGCACCGCCATATCCACGGCGGAGGCTACGGTCTTGCTCTCGTCATAGACGGGCCAATCCGCCTGGCAGCACATCTTTCCGGTCTGAGAGGCAAAGCCCAGGGCTTCCCACAGCTCTTCGGTGATGTGGGGAGCGAAGGGGTTCAGCAGCAGCAGCAGCGTCTTCATGTCGCCCCTTGTCACGCCGTTGGCCGTCAGTTCGTTTACGGCGGTCATCATGGCGGCAATGGCGGTGTTCATCTTTAAATTGTCGATGTCGTCCGTAACTTTTTTGATGGTCTTGTGGAGGATGGACTCGTTGGCGGGAGTGACGTCGAAGCTGTCCTTTGCGTTTTCCGCCAGGTTCCAGACGCGGTCCAGGAACCGCTTGGAACCCTTCACGGCCTCGGTGGACCAGATGGCCGCCTGCTCGAAATCGCCCACGAACATGATATAAAGGCGCATGGTGTCCGCGCCGTATTGGGCCACAATGTCGTTGGGGTTTACCACGTTGCCCCGGGACTTGGACATTTTTTCGCCGCCCTCGCCCAGGATCATACCGTGGCTGGTGCGCTTGGCGTATGGCTCCTTGGTGGGCACCACGCCGATGTCATAGAGGAATTTGTGCCAGAAACGGCTGTAGAGGAGGTGCAGGGTGGTGTGTTCCATGCCGCCGTTGTACCAGTCTACGGGAGACCAGTAGTCCAGAGCTTCCTTGCTGGCCAGGGCCTTGTCATTGTGGGGATCCATATACCGCAGGAAGTACCAGGAGGACCCGGCCCACTGGGGCATGGTGTCCGTCTCCCGCTGGGCGGGGGCGCCGCATTTCGGGCAGGTGGTGTTGACCCAGTCGGTCATCTTCGCAAGGGGACTCTCCCCGGTATCGGTGACCTCGTAGCTCTCCACCTCGGGAAGGAGCAGGGGCAGCTCCGTCTCCGGCAGGGGGACCCAGCCGCACATGGGGCAGTTCACCAGGGGGATGGGTTCGCCCCAGTACCGCTGGCGTGAGAACACCCAGTCCCGCAGCTTGAAGTTGGTTTTGGGGTGGCCGATACCCTGATCCGTGACCCACTTCTTCATGGCGGGGATGGCCTGCTTGACGGTCAGCCCGTTTAGGAAGCTGGAGTTTACCATGATGCCGGTGTCGTCCTTCAGGGCGAAGGCCTCTTTGGTAATGTCGCCGCCCTTGACCACCTCGATAATGGGCAGGCCGAACTTGGTGGCGAACTCCCAGTCCCGCTGGTCATGGCCGGGGACGCCCATAACCGCGCCGGTGCCGTAGCTCATCAGCACGTAGTCGGAGACAAAGATGGGGATCTCCGTCTTGTTGGCAGGGTTGGTGGCGGTGATACCCTCCAGGCGGACGCCGGTCTTCTCCTTATTCAGCTCACTGCGCTCAAAGTCGGATTTGTGGGCGGCCTCTTCGCGGTATTTCGCCACTTCGTCCCAGTTTTTGATACGGTCCTTCCACCGGTCCAGGAAGGGGTGCTCCGGAGAGAGGACCATATACGTCACGCCGAAAAGGGTGTCGCACCGGGTGGTATAGACGGTCATGATATCGCCGGGGGTGGTGCTGAAATCCACCTCCGTACCTTCGGACCGTCCGATCCAGTTGCGCTGCTGGATTTTGACGCGGTTGATGAAGTCCACGTCTTCCAGGTCGTCGATCAGACGGTCGGCATACTTGGTGATGGCCAGCATCCACTGGGATTTCTCCTTGCGGATGACCTCGCCGCCGCAGCGCTCGCAGACGCCCTCCACCACTTCCTCGTTGGCCAGGACGATTTTGCAGCTGGTGCACCAGTTCACGGGCATGGAGGCCTTATAGGCCAGGCCCTTCTTGAACATCTGGAGGAAGATCCACTGGGTCCACTTGTAATAGTCCGGATCGGTGGTGTTCACCTCGCGGTCCCAGTCGAAGGAGTAGCCCAGCATGTGGAGCTGCTTGCGGAAGTTTTCAACGTTGTCATGGGTTACCTTGGCGGGGTGGATATGGTGCTGGACGGCGTAGTTCTCCGTGGGGAGGCCGAAGGCGTCGTATCCGATGGGGAAGAGGACGTTGCAGCCCTGCATCCGCTTTTTGCGGCAGATGATGTCCATGGCGGTAAAGGGCCGGGCATGACCCACGTGAAGGCCTTGTCCCGAGGGATAGGGGAATTCAATGAGACCGAAAAACTTCTCTCTGGTTTGATCGCCGGTGACGGCGGTGAAGGGCTTTTCCTCCAGCCACTTCTGCTGCCATTTCTTCTCAATGGCGGTAAAATCGTACTTCATGTGTGCTCTCCTTATATTGTTATTGTTAAGAAAATTGTTTGGTCCCTCAGGTCTGCTCAAAGGACAGATACCTCGTTCCCTGGAAGGTCAGCTTCCCCCGGTCCCCCTCCGCCAGCATTCCGTACTCCGGGCCGCTGACGGAAAACTCCATCCGGTCCCCGCTCTCCACCTGGAAGGTTACATAATACCGGGTGGAGGTGTGGGTGTGTCCCATTCCGGTGCCGGAACTGTGATGGCGGTGGCGGGAGATGTCGGTCCGCTTGGTAGCTACCTCCGCAGAGACCGTCAGCCGTGGGGAGGCGTTGTTTTTGCTCCATGTCCCGACGCCCCGGACTGTGGTCACGATGAACATACCGATGACGATGACAAATACCGTGATGAACAGAAATGGGAAAAGTGAAAATATCAGGTCAAATCCGCCCATTCCAAACCCCATGCTCATGTTCTCTCTCCTTTCTCAAACGACGAAAACGCCCCCAGCCAATAAGGCCAGGGGCGTGAAATCACGCGGTACCACCCTGCTTCGACCGCCAGAGGCAGTCCTCGCAGCCGGTAACGGGGCTAACCGTTCCGCCCTACTGCAAATTCAGGCGAAAGACTCCGGGAGCAGTGATCCACGGAACTCCCCCACCGGCTCGCAGCGTCCGCCGGCTCTCTGAAGGCAGGAGGTTCCGTCTTTTTTCCCTTCTTTGTCTTTGAACCATTTAACCATTTGTGAACTGTTTACCAGCGCTATTTTACGGGGAGTTTTGGATTTTGTCAAGAGGCGGAAAAATGTGTCCCTTTTCCGAAAAGCGTTGTTGTGTTGTAAATTGGGCGGCTTCCACAAAAGGACGTTGATAGGGTGGCGGCTTTGCACTGTCAATCACCGCTATAGATCAAGGCTCAGCAGGGAGAACTTTTTAGTGGAAGGAGAGGGCGCTGCATCTGTGCGGGCGGGTGTGTTTAAAACGGATAGAGCCTTATTTGGCTGCAGGTTGGTGCACTGCGGAACAGTGTGTGAAACCGGCTGGTGTGCAGCGTGTAATGACCGGTGAATCATATCGATTGGGCGTCTGCCAGTTCTGTATTCTTAAGTGGAACTGTTTTCAAATGATTTTAAAACAGAGCCGGGCTGGGGAGGGAGAAAGATTTCCTGGGGAGCGGAGGAAAAGAACTTCTTTTACTTTTAAAAATCTCTCTTGAATTTTAAAAGAGGAGATGCTATAATCAATACCGTCACATGCCGGTGTGATGGAATTGGTAGACGTAGCGGATTCAAAATCCGCCGGTGGCGACACCGTGTGGGTTCGAGTCCCACCACCGGCACCAGCTCAGAAATTCCCGCCATCGCTCCGTTTCCGGCTTCGCCGAAAACTGCGCTATGGTGGGAATTTCTTCGCTTTCGGCCCCGATTCGCCTCGCTGGATTCGGGGCCGAGGGGAGACGGGGAGGTGGATTGGGAGCTGTATCTTTTTTGTCAAGAATCGACAAAGAGGGAGACAGGCATTGCCTGTCTCTCTTTTTGGTGCCGCCGCCTTTGCCGTTGGCAAAGACAGGCCGCTGCGGTGTGTTGATTGAAATCGTGCAGGAAAAATCCACAAAGGTTTTTCCGCCCCCCCCTTTTCCTTGCAGATGTTGTTGGTGCCTGGACCGAGACCGGGGGGTACTCCAACGAAAACCGGCAGGTTTCGGCGAGAAGCCTGCCGGTTTCATTTTTTATATAACGGGGTCTTTTGCGCGGTGTTCCCGTCTTAATGATGCCATGCAGCAGCGGTTGAAGGAGGGGACAACTAGGAGGAAAAACTAAAGAATGGATCCGAGGCAGCACGGGAGAAGCGTTGAGGGAACTGCCGGAGCAGGAAGCTTAGACACTGATGCAGGCAGCCAATTATAGGTGCGGCGAAGCCCGGCAAAGTTACCGCAGCAGCTATTACAGCAGGAATCTCACCACCGCCTCCGGGGCATCACACTCCAGATCCCCTCACATAAAAGGTATACTGTTTGAAGGGACCAATGTCTAGCAAATATCCCATTTAAGGGCGACGTCATTTATGAAATGGAGAGAGCGGTAAACTACACTGGTCTGGACGAGTTCCACAAATAGTGCCAAGTTCCAAGGGAAGCAAAGAAGCACCTAAGCTTCTCAAAATGGGAAGAAAAAGTTATGAGGGAACTGAGAGCTAACCAATGCAACCGGCCGGACGTCACTATATGGTATTATACGGGATTCCTATTGAACACCGCCTGTGATGGCGGTATGCTTTGACTGGGACAAGCATCGGCCCCTAGATTAACTGATATATCCGGTGAGAACGGTTTCCTTAGTTAAAATCAGGCAGAAAAAGAGCTTGCAAAAATAATGGTCCCTCAGTATAATCAATAAGATGGCTGTATGCCAATTTTGAATTCTGACAGACAGACGGAGTAGACGACCATGAAAAAAATCGAGTTTTCAAAGAACGGTTCAGAGGGAAAGCAGACCCGTATTGGCAAAAAAGTGGGCAATGTGGTAGTCATCATGCAGATGATATCCGTTGTATTTGCGGTGGGCATGTGCGTGATTATGTTCCGCTCTCTGGCAACGGGGATGCTGGAACAGCGCTGTACCAACGGTACCAATATGCTGAATTATGTACTTAGCCGGTCTAACGGCACAGACGATGTCAATCAGCTTCTGGATGAGCTGAAAAGCCGCATGGGCTGTGAGTTTACCATCTTTGAGGGGAATACTCGGGCTTACACCACGGTAATCCAGAACGGACAGCGGGCCGTGGGCACTACCTTGTCCTCCGAACTATCTGAGATTGTGCTGCAAAAGGGGCAGAGCTATGTGGGCAGGGCAACCATTCTGAATGAGGAGTACCTGTGCTCCTATGTTCCCACTAGAGACGCCGCCGGAGTGGTCAACGGCCTGATCTTCGCCGGGATTTCCTCTGCGGAGGCCAACCACCAGATTTTTATGACGGTAATCTGGTCCTCTTTGGTGAGCATTGGCGTCATTGTCGCGTGCATCTTTTTCCTGACAGCGTATCTGAAAAAGACGGTCTCCGCTCCCTTGGCTGAGATCACCCAGGTGGCCAGCCGACTGGAGCAGGGCAACCTGGGCCTGAGCGGCGGCGGGGAGAACGGCATTACCGTCCACTCCAATGACGAGGTCGGCCGCTTGGCACGTATTTTCGAGAGAACAATTCACCGTCTCCGGTCCTACATCGGCGAGATCGCCGATGTACTGGATTCCATTGCCTCCGGAGATTTGACCGCTTCTGCCCGGCAGGAATACGTGGGAGATTTTATGTCTATCAAGGTCTCTCTGGACAGCATTCAGACGAAGCTCAGCGATACCATGAGCCAGATTCGGGAGAGCGCCGAGCAAGTGTCCGACAGCGCCGAGCAGGTATCTAACGGCGCACAAGCCTTGGCCCAGGGGGCCACGGAGCAGGCCAGCTCCGTAGAGGAACTCTCCACCACCATCAGCGACATCTCCGGAAACGCCAACCGGACCGCTCGGGCTACCGGAGAAGCCGGTCGGTTTGTGGAGCAGGCGGGCGGCCAGCTGGGCGTCAGCATGGAATATGTCAAGCAGCTCAACGTGGCAATGGGAAAAATCTCCAGCTCCTCTGAGGAAATCAGCAAAATTATTGCCGCTATTGAGAACATTGCTTTTCAGACGAATATCCTGGCGTTAAACGCTGCTGTGGAGGCGGCCCGGGCCGGAACCGCCGGAAAGGGATTCGCCGTGGTTGCCGACGAGGTCCGCAACCTGGCCAACAAGTCCGACGAGGCGGCCAAGGCCACAAAAGACCTGATCGAAAGCTCCATTGCCGCTGTGGCTGAGGGCAGCAGAGTGGTGAACGAGGTAACCCAGTCTCTGGAACGCACCAGTGTCAGTGCTGGAGGTGTGACGTCGCAGATGTCCATTGTGGTGGAAGAGGTGGAGAAGCAGACCAACGCCATCAACCAGATTACGGAGGGCATTGACCAGATTTCCCATGTGGTGCAGACCAACTCCGCCACCAGTGAAGAGAGCGCCGCCGCCAGCCAGGAACTCTCCTCCCAGGCCAGCCTTCTCAAGAGCCTGGTAGCCACGTTCCGCCTGAAATAAGTGAACAGCCCTGTGCAATCTGAACGAGTTTTTGAGACTTGGCAGATTGGGCAGGGTTGTTTTATGCCTGAAAACCCGGGGGCAAAAATCTCCGGATCCTCTTTGCCAAAAGTAAAAACGGGTGGAGGAGATCAAGGAATTATAAAATAGGCCGGCTGCGATGCGGCGGAGAGGCGTGTCTTTTGAAATTGGGACTGCAGGGCAGCTGGAGGAGGCACGGTTTAACAGCATATTCCGCCTCCGGTGCCGGCCGTTTCCGCAGTGGAGGGACGGTTGAAAAATTGAAGGGAAAATCCAAAGAGGGACTACCCAAAACACGAAAAATATGATACAATACATCAATTAAGGTATATTTATATGCGGGACATGTGAAGAGGGAGGAATGGTACAGTGGGCCGGTGGCTTCGGAATTTTTTGGCAGCGGGCGCGGCGGCATTGACGCTGGCCTGTGCCACCGGCTGCGGCGCACAGCTGGGGTTTACCCTCAACCCTCAGGACCTGTACGGCCTGCCTAAGCTGCCGGCTAAGTATACGGAACTCAATAACCGGCTCAATACTATTTTAGAAAGCGGCGCGGAATACGCGGCTCCGGTCTCCGGATCCAATATTCAGCCGGTGCAGCTGACAGACTTAGACGGAGACGGCAGGGAGGAGGCTGTGGCCTTCTTCCGGAACACTGCGGATGAGCGGCCGCTGAAAATCTATATATTTAACGCCCGGGGGGACACCTATGATCAGGCCGCCGTCATTGAGGGCAGTGGAACGGCAATCTACAGCGTTGCCTACAGTGATTTGGACGGGGACGGATGCACGGAGCTGGCGGTTGGCTGGCGGGTGAACGCGGATCTGTTGGCGTTGACCATATACGCTCTGCGGCCCGATGGGCCAGAGGAGCTGGTACGCACCGATTATGTTCGCTATACCATCACGGACTTGGACCAAAACGGACTCCGGGAGTTGGTGGTGTTCCGCGCCAATGAGGATGGAGAGGCCATCGCCGACTACTACGGGTGGCAGGATGGCGGGCTTGCGGTAAAGTCCTCGGCCCGGATTTCCATCACTATGGCGGAGCTGAGCCAGCAGGGGCGGGTCAGCAGCGGTATGCTGGAAGACGGTCTTCCGGCGCTGTTTGTTACCGGAGTGACGGAGGTGCCCCGGGCGATTACCGATATTCTGACATTGCGGAACGGAGAGCTGGCCAATGTGGTGGTCTCTGATACCACCGGTGTCTCAGCGGAGATCGCGCCCTTTTGCTCCCTCTATCCGGCGGATATCAATGGAGACGGGGTGACGGAGGTGCCCCGTCCGGAACCCCTGCCCAACTGGTACGAGGGGGATCAGCCCTACCAGCGGATTGACTGGCGCAGCTATGACAGCCAGGGCAGCGTTACCTTGGTTCAGAGCACCTATCACAACGCAGAGGACGGCTGGTACCTGCGCTTGCGGGAGGAGTGGAGGGATCAGATTCTGGTGAGCCGGAACCTCTCCCAGGACGAGGCGTCAGTGACCTTTTTTATCGCCGGAGGACGGGGACAGATGCCGGAGCCGTTTTTGCGGATTACCTCTATCACCGGCGCCAATCGGGAGAACCGGGCGGTGCGGGGAGGGCGCTTTAATCTCAGCCGCCAGCAGGAGACTTTCTACGCAGCAGAGCTGTTGGAGGCCAATAACACCTGGGCCTACGGCGTAACGGAGGATCAGGTCCGGGAGGCCTTTAGCCTCATCGCGGCAGAGTGGTCCACTGGAGAGAATTGACAGCGAAGGAGAATTGACCTATGAAAAAAGTGCTGGTTTTGGAGGATGAATCCAGTATCCGCAGCTTTATCGTTATCAATCTGCGCCGGGCGGGGTATGATGTCATTGAGGCGGAGACCGGCGAGGAGGCGTTGGAGCGGCTGCGGGAGCATCCGGATGTCACCGTGGCGCTTTTGGACATTATGCTGCCCGGAATCGACGGATTTGAGGTCTGCCGCCGCATCCGGGCCACCAATACGCGGATCGGCATCATCATGCTTACGGCCCGCTCCCAGGAGATGGACAAGGTGACTGGACTGATGACCGGCGCGGACGACTATGTGACAAAACCCTTTTCTCCAGCGGAACTGACCGCCCGGGTAGACGCCCTGTTTCGCAGGGCCGGCGGGGAAGACCCCGTTGTGACCGGCGAGATCCGCCAGCCGCCCTTCCTGCTGAACACACAGAACCGGACGCTGGAGAAAAACGGCCAGCGGGTGAAGCTGACCCAAGTGGAGTACTCCATTATGAAGGTGTTCATGGAGCACCCGGGCAAGGCTCTTTCCCGGGAGGAAATTTTGGACAAGGTGTGGGGGAGGGACTACTTCGGCGAGCTGAAGATCGTGGATGTGAACATCCGCCGCCTGCGTTTGAAAATAGAGGACAATGTACAGAATCCCACCTATATTACAACGGCGTGGGGCTTTGGCTATAAGTGGGGGCTGTGACAGGGCGAGAGGTACATTGTCCGGGGACCCGCAAGGTGGGGCGCGCCGGCAGGCGCGTGCAAGATTTTTCCGGAGGAAAAATCTTGGCGCAAGGCGGAATTTATTTCTGCCAAGCAAGTGAGATCGAGAGGGGACCCACGGAGCGGTGCTCCGTGGGAGATCAATGTACAGAATCCCACCTATATTACAACGGTGTGGGGCTTTGGCTATAGATGGGGACTGTGACAGGTTGTTGACATATGGGAGAGGGGGCGCTTTCTGGAGATGGAGGAAAAGCTGCAAAGGGGAAAGAGCCTCCGGGTGCGGGGCCTGCGGCAGCGGTGGATGATCAATACGGTGACGCCGGTGTTGGCGTTGCTGCTGCTGACGGTGGTGCTGTTTTCCGTGGGGGTATCCAGCTATTATTATATGAGCATGCGGGACGGCCTGGAGAAGCAGGCCCAGGCTCTGTCCGGCTCCTTTGAGGAGTATTTCATGGGCGGGGGCTATGCCAGCTATATTAAAAAAGCGCAGCAATCCACGGATACCTTTGAGGATAAAGAGCGTATTGAATTGCAGTTTATCAGTACAAGCGGCAGGATTCAGGTTTCATCTACAGGCTTGACCGCAGGGACCTTTCCCGGGACGGATGAGATCAATCGGGCAATCACGCTGAATAGAATGGACTATTTCCAGGGCCGGGACCCGGAGACCGGAGAGAACATTTTAGCGGTGTCTCATCCCCTGACGTTCAACGGACAGGTCAAGGCGGTGGTACGGCTGGTCACCTCTTTGCGTCTGGTGAACCGGCAGGTGATGACCGCGGTGCTGCTGATCTGCCTGGTGGCGATGCTGTGCATGGCCTTGGTGGTGATTTCCAACCTGCTGTTCATCAACAATGTGGTGGAGCCGGTGGCGGTGGTGTCGGAGGCTACGAAGCGCATTTCCGCCGGGGGCTACGGCGTTCAGGTGGAGAATAAGTATGACGACGAGCTTGGGGAGCTGGTGGACAACATCAACGATATGTCCCTGAAAATCGGGCAGAACGAGCGGATGAAGAGCGAGTTTATCTCCTCTGTCTCCCATGAGCTGCGCACGCCCCTTACTGCGATCAACGGTTGGGGAGAGACGATTTTGGAGGACCCCACCGGAGACCCTGAACAGCTGCGCCGGGGGATTCGCATTATCCTCAACGAATCTCGCCGCCTCTCCACCATGGTGGAGGAGCTGCTGGATTTTTCCAAGATGGAGGACGGGCGGTTCACTCTCCGGATCGAGCAGGTGGATCTGCAGGCGGAGTTTGAGGACGCCATCTTCACCTATCAGGAGCTGTTCCGGCAGGAGGGCATTGACCTGGAGTACGACATGGGAGAGGGGGATCTGCCTCTGATTCCCGGAGATCCGGAGCGGTTAAAGCAGGTGTTCTGCAATATCTTGGACAACGCGGCCAAGCATGGCGGCGCGGGAAAACGGATTGCGGCCTCTGTGACTCGGGAGGGGGACTGGCAGGTGGTACGGGTTCGGGACTTCGGCCCGGGTATTCCGGAGGCGGAGCTGCCGTTCGTAAAACAGAAGTTCTACAAGGGCACCTCTAAGGCCCGGGGCAGTGGGATCGGTCTGGCGGTGTGCGACGAGATTATCAATCTCCACGGCGGGACGTTCGCCATTGGCAATGCCGAGGGAGGTGGAGCGGTAGCGACCATCTGCCTGCCTGGAAGCAATAGAACAATTGTTTGACTTTTGGGCAGGAGACTGCTATAATATCGGACAGGGAAAGGAAATTTCATGGCAGAAGAAAAGAAGTGCTGCGCCTTCCGCACCAGCATCGGCGGGCAGGCGCTGATCGAAGGCATTTTGATGCGCGGGCCTGAGCGGCAGGCGATTGTGGTGCGGGACCAGGAGGGAAACCTGGTGGAGAAGGTGGAGGAGTTAAAACTCATCAAAGACCGCTATCCCATCTTGGGAGTCCCCCTGGTCCGGGGGACGGTGAATTTTTTAGATTCCATGGTGAAAGGCGTCAAGGCGCTGATGTACTCCGCCGACTTTTACCCGGAAGAAGAGGCGGCCCAGCCCTCCAAGTTTGACCTGTGGCTGGAAAAGCACCTCACCAGCAAGAAGCTGGAGAGCGTGATTGTGACGCTGGCGGTGGTGATGGGCGTGGGACTATCGGTCTTTCTGTTCATGGTGCTGCCCACCTTTCTCACCGGTGCAATCCTCCACTTTTTCCCCGGTTTTCCCATGTGGGGGAGAAACGTGGTGGAAGGACTTTTGAAGATTGTAATCTTCCTATTGTATCTGATCGTCTGCTCCCGGCAAAAGGACATTTACCGGGTGTTTCAATACCACGGGGCGGAGCATAAGACGATTTTTTGCTATGAGGCGGGGCTGCCGCTGACAGTGGAGAACGTTCGGATGCAGCCCCGGCACCATCCCCGGTGTGGGACAAGCTTTTTGTTTGTGGTGATTTTTGTCTCTATTCTCTTTTCCAGCGCGGTGTTTGGCATTTGGCCCATCACCAATGTCTGGCTGCGGACGCTGGCCCATTTGCTGCTGCTGCCTCTGGTGGTGGGCGTAACTTACGAGTTCAACCGCTGGGTGGGCCGGCACGACAATTCTTTGACCCGGGTGCTGACCGCGCCGGGCATGTGGCTCCAGAACTTTACCACCAACGAGCCGGACGACAGTATGATTGTGTGCGCGATCCGGTCTTTGGAGCTGGTGCTTCCCGCAGAGCGGGGCAAGGATGCGTGGTAAGCGGAATTCCTTTTGATAACGGAGCGGAGTATGGCGACAACATATAACAATTTGTATTTGGATATCCGCCAGCAGCTGCGGCAGTCTGGCGTGGAGGCCGCTACGCTGGAGGCCCGGGAGCTGGTGTGCTTTGGCGTGGGGAAGAGCCGGGCGGAACTTCAGCGGGACGGCGGACTATATGCCTCTCCCGAGCTGGAGCGGCAGGTGCGGGAGCTGGTGGAGCGGCGGCTGGCCGGAGAGCCGGTGGCGTACCTCATTGGCGAGTGGGAGTTTTACGGCCTGCCCCTGGATCTCTCCAATGACGTGCTGATTCCCCGCCCGGACACGGAGGTGTTGGCGGAGCAGGCGATCGAATACTGCGGAGAGATTGGGGAGTGCCGGGTGCTGGACCTGTGTGCCGGCAGCGGCTGCATAGGGCTGGCGATAGGCGCTCAGGTTCCCTTGGCACGGGTGACGTTAGGCGAGATCTCCGATGCCGCTTTAAAGATCTGCCGTCAGAACATTCGGCGCAACGGCCTTTCCGGGCGGGTGGTGCCTCTGCGGATGGATGCCATGGAAAAGCCGGATAAGTCTCTGGGGGAGTTCCAGTGTGTGGTGTGCAATCCCCCTTACATTCCCCGGGGGGATATCGACAGCCTGGATAGCTCGGTTAAGGATTATGAACCCCGTTTGGCTCTGGACGGAGGAGAGGACGGCCTGGATTTTTACCGGAGCATTTCGGAGAGATGGCGGGACTGTCTGACCCCCGGAGGGCGGCTGTATTTCGAGGTCGGGATCGGTCAGGCCGATGAGGTCCTGCGGATTATGCGGGGTCAGGGCTTTGGAGATCTCCAGATTGTAAAGGATCTGCATGAGATCCCCAGAGTGGTGTTCGGAACCTTGTGCGCGGAGATTTGAGATAAGAGAGAAAAACGCCGGACGGTGTCCGCGCCAATACCGCCGTTTGTTTTTGCACAGAACAATCAAGGACAACATATGACTTTAGGAGGACGACAGCATGGCAAAGGAAAGAGCGCCCCTGCCTGCGGCGGCGCCGGCCAACGACCGGAAAAAGGCCATCGACACGGCGATGGCCCAGATTGAAAAAATGTATGGCAAGGGTTCCATCATGCGCTTTGGCGACAGGGCGGAGATGAATGTGGACTACATTCCCACCGGCTCCCTGGCTCTGGACGTGGCCCTGGGCATCGGGGGACTTCCCAAGGGGCGGATTATCGAGATTTACGGGCCGGAGTCCTCCGGCAAGACCACTCTGGCGCTCCATGTGGTGGCGGAGGCTCAGAAGCGGGGCGGCGAAGCCGCCTTCGTGGATGCGGAACATGCGCTGGACCCCACCTATGCCCGCGCTCTGGGAGTGCGGGTGGAGGATTTACTAATCTCCCAGCCGGATACCGGAGAGCAGGCGCTGGAGATTACCGAGGCCCTGGTCCGCTCCGGCGCCATTGACATCATTGTGGTGGACAGCGTGGCGGCCCTGGTGCCCCGGGCGGAGATCGAGGGCGAGATGGGCGACAGCTATGTGGGTCTCCAGGCCCGGCTGATGAGCCAGGCTCTGCGCAAGCTCACCGGCGCCATCGGCAAGACCAATACCATCGTCATCTTCATCAACCAGCTCCGGGAGAAGGTGGGCGTCATGTACGGCAATCCGGAGGTCACTACCGGCGGACGGGCGCTGAAGTTCTATTCCTCCGTCCGCATTGACGTGCGGCGGGTGGAGACGCTGAAAAATGGGTCCGAGATGATCGGCAACCGCACCCGGGCCAAGGTGGTGAAAAATAAAATGGCTCCGCCCTTCCGGGAGGCGGAGTTTGACATCATGTATGGAGAGGGCATTGCGCACACCGGCGAACTGGTGGACCTGGGTGTGAAGCTGGATCTGCTGCAGAAGGCCGGCTCCTGGTTTTCCATGGGGGAGACCCGGATCGGCCAGGGGCGGGAGGCTGCCAAGGCGTACCTCCACGACAACCCGGAAATTGCCCAGCAGCTGGAGCTGGAGATTCGGAAAAACTTTGATAAGCTGTTGAGCAATCAGGCCCGGGCCGCTGCCAAGGCCGCCGGACGGGCCGTGGACGTCAGCGCGGACGATTTCGACGATGCGGATTGAGCGCGTTGAGGCGTCAAAGCACAAGCGGGGCCGGGTGTTGGTGTTTTTGGAGGATGGCGCTTGCCTGAAAATTACAGAGCAGGAGCTGCTGGACTTCGGCCTGCGGGCCGGGGATCAGATGGATGACGAGGCGCTGGCGCGTCTCAGAGAGGCTGCCGGAATTTCAAACGTGAAGGTGACGGCGGCGGATCTGGTGGGGAAACGGGCGATGAGCCGCTGCGAGCTGGAAAAGAAGCTGGTGGAGAGGGGCGCAAGCCATTCGGAAGCCCGCTACGCCTCCGAGTGGCTGGAGGCCATCGGGGCGATTGACGACCGTGACTATGCCGCAGTGCTTGTGCGGCACTATGGCCGGATGGGCTACGGCCCGGCCCGGGTTCGGGAGAAGCTCTATGAGAAGGGCGTTCCCAGAGAGCTGTGGGATGAGGCGTTGGAAGAACTGGCGGACAGCGCCGCGCAGATCGACGGTTTTCTCACCGGAAAGCTCCGGGGCAGGACGCCGGATGAACGGGAGCGGCGGCGGCTAACCAGCGCCCTCCTCCGCCGGGGGTTTTCCTGGGGAGATGTGAAAGCCGCCTGGCTCCGGCAGGGACAAGAGCTGCCGGAGGAGTGAGGGCTTTTCCGGCCGGCTGTGAGATAAGGAGGGATCACATTGGGATACCAGGTTGCATTTATCTCCCTTGGCTGTGCCAAGAATCAGGTGAATTGTGAACAGATGATGGCAGCTGCCCAAGCGGCGGGGCACACCGTTCAGGCAGTGCCGGAGGGGGCCGACGTGGCTGTGGTCAATACCTGCGGTTTTTTGGCGTCTGCCTGTGAGGAGGCCATTGAGACCATTCTGGAGATGGCGGAATTGAAAAAGACCGGTCAGGTGAAGAGGATTCTTGTCACAGGGTGTATGGCCCAGAGGTACAAGAGGGATGTATTAAACGAGCTGCCGGAGGTGGATGGGATCTTGGGCACCGGCAGCTACGGCGAGATCGCCCTGGCCATTGACGAGGTTATGGGACAGGACCTGCGTCCCTGCCGCCTGGGAAATATTCATACTGCTCCCCAGGGCGGACCCCGCATTCTCTCTACTCCCGCCTGGTATGCCTATCTGCGTATTGCCGAGGGCTGTGATAACCACTGCGCCTATTGCGTGATTCCGTCTCTGCGGGGAAAGTACCGCAGCCGCCCCTTGGAGGAGCTGCTGGCTGAAGCGGAGGAGTTGGCCTCCGCCGGGGTGAAGGAGCTGCTGGTTATCGCGCAGGATATTACCCGGTATGGTGTGGATTTGAACGGGGAGCGCCAGCTGGCGGCGCTCCTGCGGAAGCTGTGTCAATTGGACTTTCACTGGATTAGACTTCACTACCTCTATCCGGACGAGATTACGGAGGAGCTGATCGGCGTCATCGCGGCAGAGCCTAAAGTTCTGCCCTATTTGGATATTCCTATCCAGCACTGCAACGACCGTATCTTAAAGAGTATGAACCGCCGGGACACGAAGCCGGCGCTGCTGGCCCTGTTTGAGAGGCTCCGGCGGCGCATCCCCGGATTGGTGCTCCGCACCAGCATTATCACCGGTCTTCCCGGCGAGGGGGAGATGGAGTTTGAGGAGCTGTGCCAATTCCTGCGGGAGGTAAAGATCGAGCGGGCGGGGGTCTTTCCCTTCTCGCCGGAGGAGGGCACCCAGGCGGCGCGGATGGAGCATGTGGGGATGGAGGAGGCCAAGCGCCGGGCGGAGCTGGTGGTGGATGTCCAATCGGACATCATTGACAGCTACAATGCGTCCCTTTTGGGGGAGGACCGGGAGGTTTTGTGCGAGGGTTTTGACGGCCAGGCACAGATGTACTTTGGCCGGAGCTATGCCGAGTCGCCGGAGATTGACGGCCGGATCTACTTTACCGCAGATCAAGAGGCGGTGCCGGGAAGCTTTGTCACCGTCCGCCTGACAGGAACCATGGATGGTGAACTCACCGGAGAGGCAGTGGGATGAAGAGTCCGCTGGAGGAGATCCCCGGCGTGGGGAGAAGGATCGCCGCCGTTATGGAGCGGCTGGGAATCCGTCAGGTCTCCGATCTGCGGGGCAGAGATCCCGAGGAGCTGTACCTCCGGGAGTGCGCGATGAAAGGGTATCAGGAGGACCGCTGCGCCCTGTATGTCTGGCGGACGGCGGTCTACTATGCCGAGCATGAAAGCCGCGATGCGGCGAAGCTGAAGTGGTGGTACTGGAAGGACCGGGCATATCCTTCCGAAAGAGAGGAAAATCATGAATCTGCCGAATAAATTAACTCTTATGCGTATTATATTGACGCCAATCTTTATGGCAGTGCTGTATTGGGGCTTTCCGGGAGCGGATTATGCGGCCCTGGCCATCTTCATCATTGCAAGCCTTACAGATTTGCTGGATGGGAAGATTGCCCGGAAATACAATTTGGTGACGGATTTTGGCAAGTTTGCCGATCCTCTGGCGGATAAGATCTTGGTGACGGCCGCTATGCTGTGGTTTGTGGAGCAGGGCAGGATGCCCGCCTGGGCACTGCTGGTGGTGCTGCTGCGGGAATTCGCCGTCAGCGGCCTGCGGATGATTGCCAGCGACAAGGGGCGGGTTATCGCCGCCGGCTGGTCCGGCAAGGTGAAAACCGCCGCCACTATGGTCTGTGTTATTGTAATGCTGGCCATTGGCCCTATGGTGGAGGAGGCTCTTATGGCCATGTACTTTTCCTCCAGCTATCCGCCGTCCCGCCCGCCTATTTTGCTGGTAGATCCTGTCTGTGTGTGGATCATTGTCTTGACCACCCTCTACTCCGGTGTGGAGTATTTTGTGAAGAACAAAGACGTCATCGCCTCGGCATGACAAAATGACAACCCCCGGCTGTGAAGACCTCACAGCCGGGGGTTGTCCGCTTTTAGAGTTCTAGCTCTCCGCAAATTTTTCCTGGTCCCGCTGAATCTGCTTCTGGTAGCGGTCCGCCTCCGAAAAGACACAGCCGCAGTACTTCTGCATGTAAAAGCCCAGCTCTCTGGCCCGTTGGTTTCCGGATCGGAAGTTTGGGCGGAAATCCCGGTATAAAAACTCTACACCATACCGTTTTGCGCTGTCCTCCGCCGCCCGAATGATCCCCTCGTGGTCCTGGTAGAGACTGGAAAGCAGTGTGGTGGTGAAGGCGGAAAAGCCGTGTTCCGCTGCATATTTTGCCGTTTCCTCCAGCCGATGGGTATAGCAGTAGGTGCAGCGGCGGTCGATGTCCTGGGCCACTTGGCGGACAAATTCCCGCAGGCCGTAGTGCTCCAACACCCGGACTTCCATGCGGATGGTGGGGGCATACTCCAGCAGACAGTCCCGCCGGGCCTGGTACTCTTTCCAGGGGTGAATGTTGGGATTGTACCACAGTGCCACCGGCTCAATGCCCTCATCCCGGAGGGGATCGATGCAGGAGAGGGAGCAGGGAGCGCAGCAGGTGTGGAGCAGAACAGTTTCCATAGGAACCTCCCTCGATTTGATTTTGGGTTCTGAATAGGACAAGTATATCATAAAAAAGAGAGAAGGCAAGCGTCGGAGATCCGGTTAAGGACCAAAGGCGCGTTTTCGCGGCCCCCAATCGCCGCCGGAGGCCAATCAATTTCGGGGAGACCGGCGCCGGAGCGGCCGAATGAAGATGCCAAGGGGCGGTATGTCAATATTTTTCACACAAAATCTAAAGTCTTACAAAATTTCTTAACAGTTTTTTTACAGTCTTTACAGACTTTCGCAATTGCATATTTTGTCGGAAAAGAGTAAGATACTAAAGAATATGAAGCCTGTGTTGCGGAGCTGAAAGGGTTGACGCAACCGTTTTCCTGAAGGAGGAAGCAATCTTGAAAGTGGGTCTTGACGTGGGTTCCACCACCATCAAATGCGTGGTGCTGGACGACGCCAATAAGATTGTATACAGTACATACGAGCGGCACTTCAGCCATATTCTGGAGAAGTCCGGCGAGCTGCTGCGGCGGGTGGCGGCGGAGCATGTCCCCGGGGGAAAGGCCGCCTTTGCCATCTCCGGCTCTGCCGGCATGGGTATGGCGGAGGGAGTTGGAGTTCCCTTTGTGCAGGAGGTGTTTGCCACCCGGGTAGCGGCGGGCCGTCTGGCTCCTGGGACCGATTGTATCATTGAGCTGGGGGGAGAGGATGCCAAGATCCTCTTCCTCACCGGCGGCATTGAGGTGCGCATGAACGGCTCCTGCGCCGGCGGCACCGGGGCCTTTATCGATCAGATGGCCACTTTGCTGAAGATGAGCGCCGGCGAAATGGATGAGGCCGCCGCCCGGGCGGAGAAGACGTACACCATTGCCTCCCGCTGCGGAGTGTTTGCCAAGAGCGATGTGCAGCCCCTCATTAACCAGGGCGCCCGGTGTGAGGACATCTCCGCCAGTATCTACCAGGCGGTGGTGAACCAGACGATCGCCGGATTGGCCCAGGGACGGCCCATCCGGGGCAATATTTTGTATCTGGGCGGCCCTCTGACCTTCTCCCGGTGTCTTCGGGAGAGTTTTGACAGGACGCTGGGCGTCAAAGGCGTCTGTCCGGAGGACAGTCTGCTGTTTGTCGCCCTGGGGGCGGCCTTTTACTCCGACCAGGATTTCGATTTAAATGAGGTCTGCCGCCGGCTGGAGGACCGGGGAGCCTCCGAGACCTACCGCAGCCAGCCCCCTCTGTTTGAGAGCCGGGAGGAGTACAACGCGTTCACAGCCCGTCATGCCAAGGCGTCTGTACCCCGCGCGTCCTTTGGGCCGGATTACGCTGCGCCGGTGCACATCGGTATTGACTCCGGATCGACGACCGTAAAGCTGGCGGTGATCGACCAGGAGGCCCGGCTTCTCTTTACCGACTACCGGCCCAACCTGGGCAACCCCGTGCCGTTGATCCGGGAAACGCTGGAGCGGCTCTATGAAGAGCACCCGGCGCTTCATGTGGCCTCCGTCACCACCACCGGTTACGGTGAGGAGCTGGCGAAAAACGCGTTTCATGCCGACTATGGCGTGGTGGAGACAGTGGCGCATTTCACGGCCGCCCGCTATTTTCTGCCCAATGTGGATTTTATCATCGACATTGGCGGGCAGGACATGAAGTGCTTCAAGATTGAGGACGGCGCCATCAGCAATATCTTCTTAAACGAGGCCTGTTCCTCCGGCTGCGGCAGTTTTCTCCAGACCTTTGCCCAGGCGCTGGGATACGATGTGCGGGAGTTCGCGAAGCTGGGCCTTTTTGCCGGCCGTCCGGTAGATCTGGGCAGCCGCTGTACGGTGTTTATGAATTCCAGCGTGAAGCAGGCCCAGAAGGACGGGGCCACCGTTGAGAATATCTCCGCCGGTCTCTCGATCTCCGTGGTGAAAAACGCCATCTATAAGGTTATCCGCGCCGCCTCCCCGGAGGAGCTGGGGCGGAACGTGGTGGTGCAGGGCGGCACGTTTTACAACGAGGCGGTCCTCCGGGCATTTGAGAAAGAGATGGGGCTGGAGGTCATCCGGCCAGATGTGGCAGGACTCATGGGGGCGTATGGTGCGGCGCTTTACGGCAAGGGTAAGGCTTTGCCGGATCAGACCAGCGCCCTGTTGGACCGAAAGTCCCTGGCGGCGTTTTCCCAGGAGACGGAGAGCCGGGTCTGCGGCCTGTGTGGAAACAACTGCCAGCTGACCGTCAATACGTTTGGCGACGGCGGCACCTTTATCAGTGGAAACCGCTGTGACCGCCCGGTTACCGGCAAGGCGGACAGCGGTGAACGGAACCTGTATGCCTACAAACGCAAGCTGATTTTAGAGTATAAACCCATCCCCGGAAAACGGGGAAAGATCGGGCTGCCGCTGTGCCTCAACTTTTGGGAGCTGCTGCCCTTCTGGCATGCCTTTTTTACAAAGCTGGGCTTCGCCGTATATCACAGTCCCCTGTCCAGCCGGGATCTGTATTTAAATGGCCAGGGAACCATTCCCAGCGATACCGCCTGTTTTCCGGCCAAGCTGGCCCACGGGCATATCCGCTTTCTCAGCAAGCTGGGGCTGGACGCCATTTTCTATCCCTGCATGACCTACAATATCGACGAGGGATTGGGGGATAACCACTATAATTGTCCCGTGGTGGCCTACTATCCGGAGGTCATCGCCGGGAACTGCCCGGAGGTTAAAGGGACGAAGTTTATCTATGACTATGTAGGCCTTCACCGTCCGAAGGATTTTGCCAAAAAGATCTTTGCCATTCTGCGGCAGTACTTTCCGGACCTGACCCGGGGAGAGGTAAAAGAGGCTGCGGATGCAGCCTATGCCGAGTATACCCACCATATGTCCCTGGTCCGCAAAGAGGGAGAGCGGATCATCAATCAGGCCCGGGGGTCGGGCCGCCGGATTATCGTGCTGGCAGGACGGCCCTACCATGTGGACCCGGAGATCAATCACGGCATCGATACGCTGATTACCCGTTCCGGCGCCGCGGTGGTGACGGAGGACTCGATCTCCAACCGGGTGGAGAGATTCTCCACTACGGTGCTGAATCAGTGGACCTACCACTCCAGGCTGTATGCGGCGGCGAAATACTGCTGCTCCCAGCCGGATATGGATTTGGTGCAGCTGGTGAGTTTTGGCTGCGGCGTGGACGCCATTACCACCGACGAGACCCAGTCCATATTGCAGGCCGGAGGAAAACTGTACACCCAGCTGAAGATTGACGAGATCACCAACCTGGGCGCGGTGCGCATCCGTTTGCGGAGCCTTTTCGCCGCCTTGGATGAGCAGGATGACAAGCAGGAGGAGGCGTGAGGATATGGAGCAGACATTGACACAATATCCAAAATTCACCCCGGAGATGAAAAAGACCCATAAAATCCTGATTCCCAATATGGCTCCGGTGCAGTTCCGCATTCTGGCGGCGGTAATGGAGCAGGCGGGCTATACCTGCGAACTGCTGGAAAACTGCGGCAGCCAGGTCTCGGAGCTGGGGCTGAAATACGTTCACAACGACACCTGCTATCCGGCACTGCTGGTCATCGGCCAGTTTTTGGACGCCCTGGGTTCCGGACGGTATGATCTGGACCATACCGCCCTTATCATCACCCAGACCGGTGGCGGCTGCCGGGCCTCTAATTATATTCATCTGCTGCGCAAGGCCCTGGTGAAGGCGGGATATCCCCAGGTGCCGGTGGTGAGCTTAAACTTCTCGGGACTGGAAAAGGACTCCGGGTTTCCCGTGACGCTGCCCCTGCTGCGAAAGTTTCTGGCGGTGATTTACTACGGGGATTTGCTGGTGGCGTTGAGAGCGCAGACAGAACCCTATGAGACGGAGCGCGGGGCGGCGGAGGCCTGCCAGGAGAAATGGCTGGATACCATCTGCGGTTGGATTCGCGATGACAAGGGCTGGTCCAATAGAGAGGTGAAGGCCGCCATGCCGCGGATTGCGGCGGATTTTGCCGCCATTCCGGTGCGTAGGGTCCCGAAGGTGAAGGTGGGAGTGGTAGGGGAGATCTATGTGAAATACTCTCCCCTGGGCAACAATGACCTGGAGAGATTTTTGGCCTCCCAGGACTGTGAGGTGAATCTTCCGGGTCTGATGGGGTTTGTGCAGTACTGCGCCTACAACCCGTCGGAAACCGCCCGCCTATATGGGGGTACTTTTCTGGAAAAGCATGTGTCCGATTGGATTCTCAAGTACATCGAGGGCATGGAGTCCGTGATGATCCGGGTGCTGAAAAATTATGGCTACCATGCGCCGCTGCCCTTCCGGGAGCTGATTAAGCTCACGGACGGTGTGATCGGCATAGGGGACAAGATGGGCGAGGGATGGCTTCTCACCGCCGAAATGATCGAGCTGGTGCGGGCCGGATACGAGAATATCGTTTGCGCCCAACCCTTTGGGTGCCTGCCCAACCACATCTGCGGCAAGGGGATGATCAACAAAATCCGGGAGCTGTATCCGGAGGCCAATATCACCCCCATCGACTACGACCCCAGCGCCACCCGGGTAAATCAGGAGAACCGGATCAAACTGATGCTGGCTGTGGGCCGGGAGCGTTTGGCGGAACGGCAGGCTGCCGCACCGGCGGCCGCTGTGGAACGGCCGGAGCGCTTTGTCCCGGCAAAGCGCAGGGAGAAGGCGGCGCACGCCATGGTGTGAATGGCCCGTAGTTGGGATTTACGGAGTTTATAAGTTGAAAACCGCCGTCCGGCAGCGCCGGACGGCGGTTTTGCTGTCTCTATTCCGGTTTGCACAGCCCGTGGACGATCTCCGCGCAGGCACGGAACTCCCCCTCGTCCGTCCGCCAGATTTCGTACTCCGACAGGGAGGGCAGCCCCATGGAGACGGTCTTCCGGCGGTAGAGCATACCGCTGTCGATGGGTGCTCTGCGCCCCGTGGTGTGGAAAGAGGTGATTCCGGTATGATCGTAAATGGCTTGAATATTTTCCTTTTTTACGCCGCAGCCGGCCATGATGTCAATCCGGCCTGCCGCTTGGGTGGATACGGCATGAAGTACGTCCCGGCCGGATAGGGCGTCTGGGGCCTGTCCGGAGGTGAGAATTGTTTTACAGCCCAGGCGGACAGCCGACTCCAGAGCGGCAGTGGGGTTTCGGGTCATATCAAAGGCCCGGTGGAGTGTGATCTCCATATCTCCGGCGCAGGCGGTCAGGCGGCGCATTTTTTCTTCGTCCAAATCACCCTCCGGCGTCAGGACGCCGATGACGGCGCCGTTTGCTCCCAGGGCATGGAAGGCCTGAATCTCTGTGCACATCTCTTCCATCTCCGGCTCGGAGTAGAGGAAGTCGCCGAAGCGGGGACGGATGAGGACGTTGATTTTTACGTCGCAGTCCCGCTGGACCTGCTTGAACAGAGCGGGAGAGGGGGTGGTGCCGCCAATGGCCAGATTAGCGCATAGCTCCAGGCGGTCTGCCCCGCCCAGGACGGCGGCCACAGCAGAGGCGTAGGAATCCACGCATCCCTCAATAAGCGGTTGTTTCATAGCGGAATGGCTCCTTTCAAAAACAGTTTTGGCAGGCAGGAATGGAGTCACAGGTGAGATCCGGCATTCACGCCGGTGAATTGCCCCTCCTGGATGGCGGGGACGCCGTTTACAAATACCCAGTCCATCCCCTGGGCCAGCTGGCAGGGGGATTGCCAGGCGGCGGTTTCGTGAATTTTTGACGGATCGAAGATACAGAGGTCTGCGTCCGCACCAACCTCGATCCGGCCTTTTTTAAAAAGTCCGAACCGGTCTGCCGGCTGGCGGGTGAGCTTGTGGACGGCTTGCTCCAGCGTCAATACGCCGCGTTTTTGGACATAGGTCTCCAACAGGCGGGGAAAAGCGCCGCAGACCCTGGGGTGAGGGAGGCCGTGGGGGTATGTGGCGTCGGAGATGACGCCGGAGAAGGGAGCGCGGAGGATCTCCTCCACATCCGCCTGGTGAGCGAAAAAATCGATCATGGATACGCCGCACCGCTCCGCCGCCAGAAGGTCGAACAGGGCGTCATAGGGGTTTTTGCCCTGGCGGGCAGCGATATCTGCCAGGGTCCGTCCCTCCAGGTCCTTATGCTCCGGCAGGCGGAGGGAAGCGGCATGGATATTCTCAAAGCCCACCAGAGCTACAATGTTCTCAAAGTCCGTGCCGTGCTCCATCCGGCGGCGCATACGGCGGCGGCTCTCCGGATCTTGGAGGGCGGCGGTGAGCGCATCCACCCCTCCGGCCTGGAATTCCGGCGGCAGTACGTGGATCAGCTGGGTGGACCCGGCGGGATAGGGATAGGTATCACAGGCGATATCCAGCCCTTCCGCCCGGGCGGCGGCGATCATCTCCAGCATTTGCGGGACGGCCCGCCGCCAGTTCCGCCGGCCGATGGCCTTCAAATGGCTGATCTGCACCGGTGTCTCCAGTGACCGTGCCACGGCCAGCATCTCTGCCAGGGCCTCCACGACACCGTCTCCCTCCTGACGCATGTGGACGGTGATCACCCGGCCGGACCGGCGCAGGGGAGCCAGAGACCGAATCAGCTGTTCTGTGGTGTAAAAACACTCCGGAGCATAGCCCAGTCCCAGGGAGACGCCCAGTGCCCCATCCGCCAACGCCTGCTCCAAAGAGGCGTGAATCAGGCGGTATTCGTCCCCGGTCAGGTCTCCGTCCCGGAATCCGGCCGTGCAGGCCCGCAGGGTTCCCATTCCCACCAGCATTCCGGCGTTTAAGGGGAGCGGCGTCCCGTTGGCCCGGCGCCGGTAGTCTGCAAGGCTGGAGAAGTCCTCCCCGGCTTCGCCCACAATCGGGGTCAAATAGTCCAGCACGGCCTTTCGGTGGGGACCGGACACCGGCGCCAGGGACAGTCCGCAGTTGCCGTTCAGGATGGTGGTCAATCCCTGGGCCAGCTCCGCCCGGCCAAAGTCGGAACGGAACAGGGCCGCATCGGCGTGGCGGTGGATGTCAATAAAGCCCGGTGTCAGAAAACGGCCGTGGCCGTCGATAACATGGGCGGCTTCTGTGCCTGCCAGAGCGCCGGCGGCGGCGATCCGCCCGCCGGAGAGGGCGGCGTCGCCGGAGAGGGCCGGACGGCCGGAACCGTCCAGCAGCCGGACATTTTGAATCAGATAATCAAACATGGACAGGACCTCCCCACGATACATTTATATCCACTATACCACAGGTTTCGGAATATGGGAAGAGAAAGCGGCGGCCCTTTGGGCCGCCGCGGGAACGATTTGCGCATCTGCCGGAGAGGCGGGATCAATCCTCCTCGTAGGCAAGTTCTGTAGTCCGCTGCTTGGGCGGGAAGATCAGGGAGAATACTAAGAAGAACACCAGCGCCGCCGCGAGACCGGGGACGATGGGCTGACTGACCATTATACCGAAGAGTCCGTTTGTGGAGATCTTTTCCAGATAGACCACGATGATGGTACCGGAGATCAAAGAGGCGATGGTACCGGCCAGGGAGGCGCCCTTCCAGTAGTGCCCCAGCACATAGGGGAAGAAGGCGCCGGCAGCCCGGAGAGTGAAGCAGAACATCAAAATAGAGACGATGCTGGAGGTGTTGAACAGGGCGATGCACCCGGCGGCCACGCCTACGACCGCCATGGTAACCTGGGTGACCCGCATGACCTCGCCGCTGGAGGCGCCGGGCTTCAGCACGGCGTGGTAGATATCGTTGGCAAAGATGGAGCCGGCGCCCAGCAGGTCAGAGTCGGAGGAGGACATGGTAGCGGAGATGATGCCGGCAAAGAGCAGTCCGCAGATCACGGCGGGCATAACGTCCATGGCCAGCACGGGCAGGGCGTAGCGGGCGCCAACGGCGGCGAACTCCTCAGAGCTGAACTTGCCCATGTTGATGAGGGCCAGGGTGATGATGCCGAGGATCGCGGGGATAAAAGCATAGATAAAATTCACCAGGGCGGCCAGAATGGAACCCTGCTGGGCGGACTTGCCGTCCCGGGCGGCATAGTAGCGGGAGACGGCCTCCTGGCCCACGGTGAAGGTGGCCACATACATGATGGTCAGGGAGATCACCGCCATGGGGCTGTATCCCTTGAACATGTCAAAGGTCTCGGCAGGGACGTTGGCTACCACATTCTCCCAGCCGCCCGCCCGGTTCAGGGCAAAGGGGACGGCGATGATCATGCCGATGACGATGAGAAAGACCTGGACAAAATCCGTCAGAGTTACAGACCACAGTCCGCCCATGATGGAGTAGGCGGTGACCACCACCACCACCACGATCACGGCGGTCTTATAGCTGATGCCCAGCATTGTGGAGAGGATGACGGAAGAGGCGATGAACTGGCTGGCCGTCACACCTACCAGGGGAAGCAGCATAATGATGGCGGTAATGATGCCGGCACTCTTGCCGTAGCGGCGGCGGAAGTACTCGGGCACGGTCTTTACGGTGGCGGCCCGGAACTTCGGGGCCAGGAAGGTCAGGATTACGAAGGCAAGGCCCATGGTGATGATGTACCAGGCGGCGGAGAGGCCGTGGCTCTCCATGCCCTGCTGTACAACGCCCAGGGAGCTGCCGCCACCGATCTCCGTGGCGGCCAGGGTGCCGGCCATCAGGAAGGGACCCAGACGGCGTCCGGCTACCATGAAGTCTGTGTTGGAGGTGATCTTTTTGGAGGAGTACCAGCCGATAAACAGCATGATCAGCAGGTAGATCACCACGATGGCAGTGACAATAGGATTGAATTTCATACGGTTTCTCCTTCTCATTGATTCTCTCAGTAAATGGGAAAGATAGGGGGACCAGTCCCTTTCAATCAGACCTCCTTTTCCAATATTTTCTCTATTTTACATGATTTCCCGCCGGATGTAAAGGGTCCGCTAAGGAAGTCTCTTTTAAGAAAAGTGTTGCCGGGGTATAACTTCAGCGGTATCTATAAAAGCACATTGATATAGCAGGAGTCCTGTGTTATAATCGGCCCGACAAATGGGAGTTTGTGAGGTATCAGCGATGAAATATAATAAAGTGATAATGTTAAAAAATGGTATTGAGTGCTGCTTGAGAAATGGAATGGAGTGTGATGGGCAAGCTGTATTTGACAACTTTCATTTAACACATGGAGAGACCGATTATTTACTTACCTATCCAGACGAAAATTGCTTTGATGTTATGCAGGAAAGTCAATTCCTAAAGGAGAAATCTGAAAGTGAAAATGAAATCGAAATCGTTGCCGTAGTCGATCATGTGGTTGTGGGAACCGCTGGAATTGAAGCAGTGGGGAAAAAATATAAGATACGGCATCGTGCCGAATTTGGTATCAGTGTCGCTAAAGAATTTTGGGGGCTGGGGATTGGACAGGCATTAACTGCAGCGTGTATTGAATGTGCAAAGGCTGCGGGATATGTCCAGCTTGAGTTGAATGTGGTTGCCGACAATGTAAAAGCATTATCCATATATAAAAAAGCTGGGTTTGTTGAATATGGCAGAAATCCTAAAGGCTTTCATTCTCGATTAGCAGGATTTCAAGAGGTTATTTATATGAGATTGGAATTATGATAAACATATAAATTGAGGATTGATCGGGCAGTCATCCATCAACGGGTGACTGCCCGCTTTGGACATTTTGACGAGTGATTTGACGAGGCGGCTTTCGGCGACACCAATCTGAAAAGGGAGCTAAGGAATGGGCCAACCCTTTACCGGTGGACCAGCATTTGCAGCTCGGTGACATATTCGCTTTCCTGGCGGGTGTCATGGACGTCGATGTGGTATAGCTCCAGCGGTGGGGCGGCAGGTGTGAGACCACGGGCGCGGATGTTTTCCAAAAGCATTTCCAGATGCCGGTCCAAGCGGTTGTAGCCGCCCCGGTAGAAAAGACTGGCATAACGCCCCGGAGAGAGCAGGGCGTCCCGGGGACCGTCTGCGGGCGTAAGAAAAAACACGCAGGAGAAATGATTAAACACGCCCTTTTTCAGGCTCTCCCCATCCAGGATTGCCCCCATGGTCTGGGAGCCGATGACTTTAATGTAGTCCTGGTGCCGCCCCTCCAGCTTTTTCAAAAGGAAGTCAATCTCCTTCTCCAGAATGACATTTTCCCGTAAAAAGACGTAGGGGCGGGCGCCCTCTTCTCTGATGGATACCTGGCCCTCCGGCACAGTCCGGTACCGCTCCAGCCTCTCCCGGCGCCGCCGGACTTCCTGCCCGGCGGCCCGCAGCAGGGCCAGCTTATCCTCCAGCAGTGTTTCCTGCCGGTCGAGAAAGGAGAGCGTCTCTTCTACGCTGCGCCGCTCCAGATACGTTCGGATCTCCTCTGTGGGAAGATCCAGCTCCCGCAGGGAGCGGATGACGTTCAGCGTACAGATGTCCTGAATGGTGTACATACGGTAATTGCTTTTTCCCCGGACCGGGTGGAGCAGCCCCTTTTCCTCGTAATAGCGCAGGGTATCCGGGTGGAGGTGGAACAGGCGGGCGATTTCATGGATTTTATAGAGGTTCTTCATTTTTTCCTCCTGAGGGATTGACTTTCGGATAATACGAGGGTTTATGATAAAAAGCAAGGAGGTTGTCATATTGGAATTACGGAAGACTTTTTTAAAATTTGCCCTGCCGTCGGTTGCGTCTATGTGGGCATTTTCCCTCTACACCATGGTAGACGGCTTATTTGTGGCCCGGGGCGTGGGGGAGAGTGGAATGGCCGCGGTAAATCTGTCCATGCCCTTTACGTCGCTGGTCTTTATGGTGGGGGTTCTCTTGGCCACAGGCACCTCCACAGTGATCTCCGTTGCCCTGGGGCAGGAGAGGTTGGAGGAGGCCCGGGATTACTTTAATCAAAACCTGGCGGTGACAGGAGCGGTAAGCCTCCTTTTAACGGCGGCGGTATTGCTTAATCTGGAGGCTGTGGCCCTGTTTTTGGGGGCCACGCCGGATACGCTGGACTATGTGAAAGAGTATGTGGGTACAATCGCGGTGTTCGCCGTTTTCTTCACCGTATCCTACAATTTAGAGGTCCAGGTGAAGGCCAATGGCGCGCCCCAGGTCAGCACCATCGGCGTGCTGTCCTGCGCGGTGATGAACGTGGCGCTGGACGCCCTGTTTGTGATTGGATTTGGCTGGGGAGTGTGGGGGGCGGCGCTGGCCACGGGGCTGGCCCAAGTGACCTCTACGGCGGTGTTTCTGGCATACTTTCTCACCCATCGGGAGCGGCTTCAACTGGGGCGGTTCCGGCGGAATCTGGGGGCTTACCGCCGGATCCTGCCTTTGGGCCTGTCCGAGGGACTGAACGAGCTATCCAACGGCCTTGTGGTGTTTTTGTTCAACCACACGATTTTACGGGTGATCGGGGAGCAGGCCCTGCCGGCCTACACCATTATCAGCTATGTAAATACCCTGGTTCTGATGACTATGACCGGCATTGCCCAGGGAATGCAGCCCTTGGTGAGCTATGCCCTTGGGGCGGAGCGAAGAAGGGACTGCCATCGCCTCTTGAAGTACGGCGTGGCCGCCGCGGCACTGTTTGCGATACTGTCCTTTGCCCTGGGAGAGCTGGGAGCGCCGCTGGTTGTGGAGGCATTCTTGGGACGGGACAGCGCCGTTTTTTCCTATTCCGTCTCTGCACTGCGGATGTATGCCTGGTCCTTTCTGGCGATGGGATTTAATGTGGTTTTTGCCGCTTTCTTCACCGCTGTGGAACGGCCGGTCCCGGCGTTTGTGATTTCTCTCAGCCGGAGCTTGGTGCTGCTGTCCGCCAGTCTGCTGGCGATGTCCACCGTCTTTGGAGACCGGGGCATTTGGCTTTCCACGCTGGTGTCGGAGTTGGGATGCCTTATGATCACGGCCTGCTGTGGAATCACCTATTTCCAGCCCCTTGGGACAGAGAAAAGCGGATAGAGAGGGTAAAAGGGCGCCGCAGCAAAGACGTCCAGCCACGCTTATCAGAAGGGACCGGACAGGAGGACGGAGAGAAGCCGTACTTTTTGGTGCAGTCTTTCAAAATGCGAGTGCGAAATGCATTAAAAAGGGGTGGGCCAAAAGGCCCACCCCTTAAAAGTACAACTATCTTAGCCGAAGTACCGCTCCAGCAGGCCTTTGAACGCCTTGCCGTGGCGGGCCTCGTCCCGGGCCATCTCGTGGACGGTGTCATGGATGGCATCCAGACCCAGTTCCTTGGCCTTCTTGGCAATGGCCATCTTGCCAGCGGTAGCGCCGTTCTCAGCCTCAACCCGCATCTCCAGGTTCTTCTTGGTGGAGTCGGTTACCACCTCGCCCAGGAGTTCCGCAAACTTGGCGGCGTGCTCGGCCTCTTCATATGCCGCCTTCTCCCAGTACAGGCCGATCTCGGGATAGCCCTCACGGTGGGCCACACGGGCCATGGCCAGGTACATGCCAACCTCGGTGCACTCACCGGAGAAGTTGGCACGCAGGCCCTCCAGAATCTCGGCGTCCACGCCGGCGGCAACGCCCACCACATGCTCGGCGGCCCAGCTCATCTCACCCTTCTGCTCGCTGAACTTCTCGGGGCCAACACCGCACTGAGGGCACTTCTCAGGGGGATTCTCCCCCTCAAACACATAGCCGCAAACCTGGCAGATCCACTTTTTCATAATAAACGTCCTCCTTGCAATATATTTTTAATTTTCTTGCGATTTTCATTGGGTTCCTTTTAAGACAAGGTGAGTATATCAGACCTTGCGGCGTTTGAAAAGTTGCCAATGCAACATTTCTTTGCCCGGGGGAAAATTTTTTAATTTGTTTTTATAAGGCGGGATGCAGGAGTTTTTCTCCTGCATCCCTTAAGGAACAATCCGTCCCGAATTTACTGCTCTGCCAGGGTTTTGGCCTCGGCAATGGCCTTTTCCTGGGCGGCGGGAGGACAGTCCTCATACCGCACGAAGTGGAAGGTAAAGCTGCCCCGGCTCTGGGTCATGGCCCGCAGGTCGATGGCGTAGGAACCCATCTCGCCCATGGGGACCTCCGCAGAGATCACCTGATCGCCGTCGCCGGTGGGGTCCATACCCATGACACGGCCCCGGCGCTTGTTCAGATCGCCGATGACGTCGCCCATGTAACTGTCGGGTACAGTGACCTTCAACTCACCCACGGGTTCCAGCAGCACGGGATTGGCCTCCGGCAGGGCAGCCTTATAGGCCAGCTGCGCCGCGGTCTTAAAGGCGATTTCAGAGGAGTCCACCGGGTGGTAGCTGCCGTCATACAGCACAGCTTTCAGATTCACCACCGGGTAGCCCGCCAGAGGACCGTGGATGCAGGCCTCGCGAAGGCCCTTTTCAACGGCCGGGAAGTAGTTCTTGGGCACGGAACCGCCGAAGACCTCCTCGGCAAACTCCATATCCTCCACCTCGGGGTTGGGTTCAAAGCGGATCCAAACGTCGCCGAACTGTCCGCTGCCGCCGGTCTGCTTCTTATGGCGGCCCTGCTTCTGCACGGTTTTGCGGATTTTTTCCCGATAGGGCACCCGGGTGGGCTTTAGTTCCGCCTCCACGTTGAAGCGGGTTTTCAGCTTGCTCACCAGCACGTCCACCTGCATGTCGCCGGAACCGGAGAGGACCATCTGGTGGGTCTCGGCGTTGTTGACCACGGAGAAAGAGGGGTCCTCCTCGTTGAGACGGCCCAGGCCCTGGGCGATTTTATCCTCCTGACCCCGGGTCTTGGGCACGATGGCCACAGAGTAGCAGGGTTCGGCAAAGGGAATGGGCTTGAGATTTACAACCTTGCGCTCGTCGCACAGCGTGTCGCCGGTCTTGATGTCCATCTTGGCGATGGCGCCGATGTCGCCGCAGGTCAGCTCCTTGACCTCGCTGGTCTTCTTGCCCCGCATGGTGTACAGCCGGCCCAGCTTCACCTTCTCGCCGGTACGGGCGTTGACCATGGGCAGATCCGGGGTGATATTGCCGG